>DASQHK010000302.1:0-8986 GCA_035632135.1 Bryobacterales bacterium | reverse complement strand
GCCTGGAGGATTTTGGTCTCCGGCTGCGGCTTGTCCTTGGGGACCGCGGGGACGCTTTCGACGCGCGCGTTCGTGCGGACGAAAGCGGTGGAAAGTTCGCTCTCGGTGGCGCCTGGAGGCGTGGTGAATTCCAGGTCGACGCGGTCACCGGTGACCCTGGTGGCGCCGGTGGCCGACTCCGAGAGCACCCCGGCGTGGCCGATGCCGGCGGCGGTTCCGACGGTGCGCTCGGGGGTGAAATTCACCTCGAGAGAGTCGCCGCTGAAATGGACTTGCCGCGCGGGACTCAGGTCCCAGCCCTTGCCCTGCTGGGCCTCGATGCGCTTCAGGACGCCCTTATCGAGATAGATGGTGGAGGCACCGGCCTCGACGCCCTGCTCGCCGCGCTCCAGGCGCGACCACGGCCGCAGCTCGATCTTCTGGTCTGCCTCGTAGTAGTGCAACTCGCCGGCGCGGATGTGCATGCCGGCCTGCGGCCCGGCGCCGATCACCTCGGCGTGGCTCTTCATCCAGAGGTAGTGCTTGGCGGCGTCGTAGACGGCGCCGACGGAGTTGCCCTCGCCGTTCTCGAACTGAAAGTGGACGGGCCGGTCGGTGGAGGCGACGCCGCTCTTGTTATCGTAAGCAAGGCCAGAAGTCTGGATCTCGACGTAGCGCTCGCCCGGCTCCGGCGGACCGCTCGCGGGCAGGCCGAGAACGATGGTCACTTCTCCATCGCTGTAGATTTTGTCGGCAGGCTGGTCGAAGTCGGCTTTCTTGGAGCGGATCAGGTCATAGGTGTCGCCGGATTTGCTGAAGACTTTCAGCTCGACGTCGATCAACTCGAGTTGGGAGGTGTTCTTGACTTCTCGCACGTCGCGCGCGCGCGCCTCCACCACCGGGCTGTCTTTGGAACTCTGGGACCAGGACCAGTTCTTGGCGGTCGAGTGCAGATCCTCGGGCAGGCGCGCCGGCTTCAGCGGGGCCAGCATCTGGTTGCGCTTCTGGGTCACGTAATAGCCGGCGACGACCACGGCGATCGTGGAGGCGAGCAGCACCAGCAGCGCCAACCGTGTCTTTTTCATGACCCAAGTTCATGATATCAGAACCGCCGCAGAGGGCCGTTTTCGCGGCCGGGGGCCAGTGGCGGCGCAGGGGTGGGGCGACGGACCCCCGGCCGCTGGGCAAGAGGACATATGTCTGGGGAGATACACACTCAGCGGGCAATGCAGCCATTTTCCCGGGGGCGGTTAAGGCGTTTCACTGCATTCGGAGTCTGCCTGCGTTCGGGTATTATTGCTACTAGATGCCCACGCTGGTCAAAGCCGTCGCCCTGACCGTCGTCATCGCCGGCGCCTGGTATTTCTACTTTCGCGACCAGGAAGTGTCGTGGATCTTCGTCCAACTGGGAGCGATGTGGCTGCTGATACGCGAATACCGCCAGTTTTTCGCCGATCGGCGCAACAAGCCCCCGCGATACCGCGACGAGCCTCACGATTTCACCGACCTGCCGGAGTTGCCGGGCTCGCAGGACTCCTCGCACACGTCTTGAACGCCTGCCCGGGCGTAGTATAATTCCTACCATCTGAAATCGCAGGATCGCGAAGGAGGCTTGTATGCAGAGGCATGACCAGGTTTCACGGCGCAATTTTCTGGCGGCGCTGGCGGCGGGTGCAGGTCCGGCGGCGGGCCGCCTCATGGCGGGGGGCCCGGCGGCGGTGATCGACAAAGAGAAGCTGCCGGTGATTCCCAAGCGCGTGGAGAAGGCCTTTCGGGCCCCGGGCAAAATGCCGAATGCTTTGGAGATCGCCCCCGACGGGCTGTGGATCCTCGACCAGGTGGACCCGAACAAAGTCTTCAAGGTGCGCTATGAAGACGGATCGGCGCTGAGCCAGATCCAGACTGAGTCGATCCATGGCAGCGGCATCTGCTATGGGAACGGCGCGCTATGGATTGCTTCTACCTACGGCCTGAAGACGCTCAAGGTGGACCCCCGGACGGGCAAGACGCTGGCGTCATTCGACACGCCGGGGGTGGGCAAGGTCAAGTGGGGCCAGGCCAAGCGGCCGAGCGGGGCGCACGGGCTGGTATGGGTGAAGGGGAAGTACTGGATCGCCGTGCCGCCGGCCGTCACCATTTACCTGGTTGAGCCGGAGACGGGCCAGGTGATCCGCAGTATTCCAGCGCCCGGAGTGCGGCCGCACGACCTGGCCTGGGACAACGGGTATCTGTGGTGCGTGGAGTCGAACGATCGGGCGATTTACAAGATGGACCCGAAGGATGGCCGGCTGCTGGCCAAGATCCAGCTCAGCAAAGAAGACCCGGAGCCGCACGGAATGAAACTGCGCAACGGAGTGTTCTGGTACTCGGACGCGGCAAGCGGCTGGGTTTGCCGCCTGGTGTAGCCTGCCCGGTGGTAGAGGGACGCGCAGGAGCCAGGCCGGGTGGGCTGCGCGGCGGTCTAAATGCGGAACGGCTGCCAGGCCACCCGCTCGCCGGCGGGAACGGCGGGCCGGGATGTCGCCCCGGCCGGGACGGACGACGCAGTGCGGCGCGCCGACCTTCTTCCCAGGAAGAACCCAGTCCAGAAAAACCCGCAGAACAGCATCACCAGCAGCAGAACCGCGGCCAGCGGCTGCTTGCCTTTTCCAAATAATTCCATGGGACGATTCTGAAGCCGGGGCAGGGTTGTCGAAATAGGATGGCGGTTACATTTCCCGCCTGGTACGAATCAGCGAGAGGGCGTGGGACGGGGGGTACGAGACCAGCCAGCGCCGGTGGAACGAGGTCAAGGGGCGGCCTCGGGAACCAGAGCCGCCGCAGTGGCGTGGATCAGAAGCTGACCTTGGCGCTGAGGAGCATGGTGCGGCCGCCGGGGTCGACGAGGGTGTTCTGGCCGAAAATCGGCGAGTTCATGGTCGCCACGGGATTGCCGAAATTGCGATGGTTGAAGGCGTTGATCCAGTCGGCACGGAGCCGGATCCTCCAGCGCTCCGTGACATTAAACGTCTTGGCCGCGGTGATGTTGTACAGCTCCGTGCCGGGTCCCCGAAACGTGTTCCGGCCGAGGTTGGCAGGGCCGGCCGGAAACGTGGCCGTATTGGCCAGCGGCACGCCGTTCGAGCCCAGAAAACTGGTCACAATCCCTGCGCCGCTGACCGGCGTCGTAAACGTCCGATAGTTGCCCGTCACCGGGTCAAACGCGATGGTCCCGCCCGGATTGTAGAAGGGACGAGCCGAGGCGGACCCGGTGCCGTAGGTGTCCACGCCGGTGCGGATGGTGAAGGGCTGGCCGGACTGGTAATCGGTAAAGCCGCTCAGAGTCCATCCCTGGAAAATCTGTTTGACCACGGCGCGGTTCAGCCCCGGGGCGGAAAACCACGGCACGTCGTACGAATAGTAGATGGCAAACCGCTGTGTCACGTCGAAGGCGGAGGGGCTCCATTCGCTGCGGTAATTGAAGAAGTCCTGCGGTACTTGCGAACTCCAGTTGGTGATGGCGGACACGCCCAGCGACTCGTCGTTGTCGCTCATGTTCTTGCTCCAGGTGTAGTTTCCGCCGATCACAAGGCCGCGCGAGAAACGCTTATCGAGCTTCACGTACATGGCGTTATAGCCGGCCAGCGCCGTGGACTCGATGGTCACGCGGCTCCCCCAGTCCGGATTAAGGCGCCGGCTGGGAGGGTTATTGGCCGGCAGCGTAAGACCCGGCAAGCCGGGAATGGAACTCGCGTTCTTGGTCTGGCGCACCATCGCGGCCTGCGCCGGCGTGAGGATCCCGGGATTGGTGTTTCCCTGCCGGATGCCGTGATAAGAGCGGGAACCGGTGTAGGCGATCTCGAAAATGTAATTTGTCGCGAACTGCCGTTGGATGGAGAAGTTGTAAAAGTTAGTCGTGGGATTCTGCGTGTCTACCGGGCTGTTCACCCAGGTGGCGCGCGGATCGAAGGGCGGCGCCACGGAGCCGGCCGGAGGCAGCAGGTGCGGCCACACATTCCCCAACTGGGCCCGGTCCAACTGATTCACTACCACGCGCGGATAGTTGCTGGCATTCACCGTGAGGATGTTATAGAACAGCACGTCGTAGGCCATGCCGAAGCCGCCGCGGAACACGGTTTGACCCTGCCCGAGGAGCTTCCCAAGAAAGCCGCTGGACGCCGAAGGACTCCAGGCGAGACCGAGGCGCGGAGCCCAGTTGTTATTGTCGCGTTTCACGGGGCCGGGCACACCGACCGCCAGTGACTTCGGGTCCGTAGCGCCGAAGAAACCGAATGGAGACCCGGAGGTCTCGTAACGCACGCCGATGTTCAGCGTGAAATCCCGGCTGACCTTGAAGTCATCCTGGAAAAAGTAATATTGGTTGGTCTGGCGGGCGTCGAAGGTGGAGGTGTTGATAGCTTGCCGGAAGGTCGCCGGCTGATTGTTGATGAAGTCCTGGAAATTGTCGAAGGTGAAGGTGCCCTTGGAGTCGAACGCCGCCAGGTTGAAGAGGCGGTTGCGGCGGATGTCCGCGCCGAACTTGAGCGAGTGCCGTCCGGCCAGGACGGTGGAGACGTTCTGCCACTGAAACGTGTTCTGAATGCGCCCTTGCGGGTAGTTACTCAGGCCGCCGATGTCAAAAAAGCCGGAAATGGCCGTGGATGGCGTGACGGGGTCATTCTCCGGAAAATCGAGGTTGCGGCGGACAAACGCGAAGCGGAACTCGTTGACGAAGTGCGCCCCGAAGGTGTGGGTTTCGCTGAGCGCGTGATTCTGGCCGAGGATGGTCTGCGCAGCGGCGAAACGGTTTCCGAATTCCACGTTGCTGACAAAGTCCGGCTGGTTGCGCTTGTCGATTTGCAGGCGGTAGGTGAGGCGGTCGCGGTCGGAAATCTGATGATCGACGCGGTCGGTGAGATACCAGAAGTCATACGGGTTGGCCAGCGGAATGTTGATGGTGCCTACCTGGATGGGAACGCCGTTTACGGATACATTGCGGAGGTTGGTGTATCTGCCGATCAGGGGATAGGTATCCTTCAGGAAGCCGAGTCCGTTGAGCATGGTCTGCCGCGAGTCTGTCGCCTGATTGGGGCCGAGAGGGACGCCGCTAAGGGCCGCGAAGCCGTCAGACGTGGGAACGGTCACGGACGTGGCATTATTTGCGCTGGGCGCCTCCCGGCGGCGGTTGGCTTCGAGCAGGGCGAAAAAGAAAGTGCGATTTTTGATGATGGGACCGCCGACGTCGCCGCCCGCCTGGTTCTGATCGTAGCGCGGCGTGGCGGTCAGCCCCTGGCGCTTATTGGGGAGGCTGACCGGATCCGTCCAGTTGCCGCGGATATAATCGTAGACTTCGCCGTGGAAATCGTTCGTCCCGCCGCGAGTGATGGCCTGGATCTGCGCCCCGGTATTGCGGCCAAACTCGGCGGAATAGGCTTGCACCTGTGTCTGAAATTCCTCGACGGCCTCGGGGATGATGCGATTGCTCACCAGCGTGACGCTGAGGTCGTTGTTGTCCACGCCGTCGAGCAGGAAGTTGTTGTTACGCGCGCGCTGGCCGTTGACGGCAATCTGGGTTGACCCGGGGGCGCGGTTGGCGGTGGGGGCCAGCAGCGCAAGCTGGTTGACGTCACGAGTACCGCCGGTCAGGGCAACATTCTCCACGAACCGCTGGTCAAGCTTGCGCTCGACAACGGCGCTCGATTTGGCCAGCTCCACCCCCAGCGGCGTCTCAACCACTTCCACCGTAGTCGCAGCGCTCGCCACGTCCAGTTTTGTGTTCAGCACTGCTTCCTGGGTGGCGGCCAAGTGAACGTTGACCACCTGCTTGGTTTCAAAGCCGGACTTGCTGAACTCCACCGTGTAAACGCCAGGCTCGACGGCCACGAAGCGGTAGACCCCCACGCCGTTCGTTGCGGTCTCGGCCTTGAAGCCGGTGTCTCTGTTCGTGATCGTGATTCTGACACCCGGCACCACCGCACCCGTCGGATCCTGGACCGTGCCGGATATGAAGCCCCGCGTCAACTGCGCGGCCAGGGGCACGGCCAGCAGCGCCATAGAAATCAGCAAGATCCTCGCCTTGCCTGAAGTTGTCACCTTACCCTCCCCGAAAGCGACCCGTTGCGCCTATAAACCGGATGCCTGCAGGTTGCCCTCCCGGTTGACCGCATTATATACCCGCCGACTCAGTTGCAATCAAATTTTTTTTCACCACGCCTAGGGTCATCGATTTCGGTACACCGGCGGCGAAGAATTGATTTGCGAGCGCGCCACGCTGCTGGGGCCGGCCGCTGCACGGGCCCACTCGAAAGCCGGCACGGTGTAGACTGAGATTGTCTGGGCTTTCCCAAGCGGGACCCCGATCAGGGAGTAGATATGAGCAAATATCTGAGTTTGGTTCTCGGGCTCGTGCTGTTTGCGCTCAGCGCCTTTGCCATACGAGAGGCGCCGGGCGCGGTTGAGGGCACGGTCGAGAAGATCGATGCGGCCGCCAAGACGGTGGTCGTGAAAACAGCGGACGGCGCGGAGCACACGTTCCACTTTACGGAGAGGACCGCGGTGCACGGAGAGGAGGCCACGGTCGCGGGAGGGAAGGCGACGTTGCGCGGGCTCGAGGAAGGGAGCCACGTGGTCGTCCACTACACCGAGAAGGGTTCGAGCGAGACCGCCCACGAAATTGATCACGTCGGGCAAGGCGGCTTGCAAGCGGCGCAAGGCACTGTCAAGAGCGTCGACCGCACGGGAAAGACGATCACGATCAAGACCGCCGACGGCGCTGAGCAGACGTTCCGTGTGGCCTCCCAGACAACCCAGGATGCCGCCAAGGACGTCTCGCAGGGAGCGCAGAAATCGGCCCACGTCACTGTGTACTATTCAGAGCAAGCGGGGCATAAGGTCGCCCACTTCCTGAAAAAGAGTTTGTAGGCAAGCCGCCGGCGGGAGCCGGCGCCCGGGCGATGCTCTAACGGTCAAGCTCGCGCTCGCGATGTTTTAACGGTCAAGCTCGCGCTCGGCCTTGGCCAGGTCGTCGGGGCGGCCGACGTCGCGCCACCAGCCGGGAATGGCGTAGATGCCGACCGGCGCGCCGGTGGCGATGAGCAACCGGATGGCGTCCGTGATTTCGTATTCTCCGCGTGGGGAGAGCGGCGCTGCGGCGAAGTGGCCGAAGATCGAGAGGCGGAAGCCGTAAAAGCCGGCGCTGTTGTAGTGTGTGGTGGAAGCGCCGCGCGGAGGCTTCTCGATGATGCGGGTGACCCGATCGCCCTCCACGTAGACGGCGGCGCCCTGGCGGGGATCCTCGACGTGCTTGACCGCCAGCACCGCTTCGCAGCCTTCCATGCCGGCGATCAACCCCTGATAGGCCTCGGGCGCAACCAGGATGTCGCCGTAGGTGAGCAGGAAGGCGTCGGCGCCGGCGAAGTCGCGGGCGAGCAGCGCGGCGCGAGCGGTGCCGTCGCGGACCTGCTGGTGGCGAAACACGATGCCGGTCTGGCTGGCGAAATAGCCCTCGATCTGCTCGGCGCGGTAGCCGGTGACGATGAGGATGTCGCGGAGGCCGGCGCGGCGGAGGTTATCGACCAGGTGAGCGAGCATGGGCCGGCCGCGAATGGGGAGCATCGGCTTCGGGACGGCCTCGGTGAGCCCTTGCATGCGCGTGCCGCGGCCGGCGGCCAGGATCACTGCTTTGGTGATGGCCACAAGGTTGATTCTATCCTGCCGTGATGCGCTAAAATGAAAGCAGCGATGCGATTCCTGATTCCATTCCTGCTGGTGGCGGGTCTGGTGGCCGGCACTCCGGCGGCAACCACGTCCTCCACCACCGAGCAGGCGCTGCATGGGAAGATCCGGCAGCAGACGGGTAAGCCGCCCATGATCGTCACCCCAGACCAGAAGGCTTACACGGTTACGGGCGACGACTTCACCAAGGCGCAGATGGCCGATTCGCGGCTGAACGGCAGGGAGATCGAGGTCGATGGCCACTTCACCAGCGCGACCAACTTCGAGGCCACGCACCTCTATACCATCAAGAACGGCAGGCGGTATGATATTACCTACTGGTGCGATGTTTGCTCCATCCGCACCCACCTGCCGGGACCCTGCATGTGCTGCCAGGGACCGACCCAGTTGCAGGAACTGCCCGTCCCATGAAGCCAGGCGGGCTGCTGCTCCTTCTGCTCATGCCTGTGATGCCCGCCGCCGCGCAATACTCCGCCCGCCGCGCCGCGGCAGACGGGATCGAAGTGATTCAACTCCAGGACCGCCAGCACGAGACGACCGTATCGGTCGCGCCTTCGGTCGGCAACATCGCGTTTGAGATGAAGGTGAAGGGGAAGAACGTTTACTGGTTCCCGTTCCGCTCGGTGGGCGAGTTCAAGGCCAAGCCGGCGCTGTGCGGCAACCCGCTGCTCGCGCCGTGGGCGAACCGGCTCGATGAAGAGGGGTTCTACGCCAACGGCAGGAAGTACGTCTTCAATATGGGTCTTGGCAATATCCGGCCGGACGGCTTCGGCCACCCCATTCACGGGCTGCTGCTGTTCGCCTCGGACTGGCAGGTGGCCGACCTGGAGGCCAACTCCCGCGGGGCCTGGGTGCGGAGCCGCCTGGATTTCACGCGCCGGCCGGAATGGATGGCGCAGTTTCCCTTCGCCCTCGCGATCGACATGACGTACACGCTGCATGAGGGCACGCTCGAAGTAACCACGCGCGTCGAGAACCGCAGCGCCGAGACGATGCCGCTCTCGCTCGGCTTCCATCCGTACTTCCAGATCACCGACGCTCCGCGCGAGGAGTGGACCGTGCACCTGGCGGCTGCGAGCGAGTGGCTGCTCGACAAGCAACTGCTGCCGACCGGCGAGACGCGGCCCATCCGCGAGCTGGTTCCCGACCCCGAGAGCGTATCGCTGCGCGGCCGGGCGCTCGACAACGTATTCGGCGAATTGACGCGCGACAGCGCCGACCAGGCCGTGTTTTGGGTGAAGGGGAAGCAGCAGAAGATCGAGGTGATCTACGGGGTCAAGTACCCGGTGGCGGT
>DASQHK010000301.1:0-7881 GCA_035632135.1 Bryobacterales bacterium | reverse complement strand
CCGTCGGAGAGGGTCAAAAAGAGGTCGCCAATGGTCCCGGTCATTTTGGTGTGGCGGCCGGTGAGCAGGCCGGTATGGCCGGCGACGATGACGGCGAGGCCGTTGTTCTTGTGGGCGTTGGCCTCGGCGTGCTCGTGGATGAACAGCAGGCAGCAGTGGTCGAGTAGCGTGCCATCGCCTTCGGGGATCGATTTCAGCTTGCCCAGCAGGTAGGCGAACTCCTGGACGTGCCAGCGGCAGATGTCGCGCATGGTCCGCTGGCCCTCGGGGGAATCGGGGTGCTCGTGTGTGTAGTCATGATGCCTGGCCGAGGTGTAGCCGAGCCAGGGGAAGCGCGAGAGGCCCTGGCACTTGGTCAGCATATAGGAGGCGACGCGGGTCTGGCGCGTGACCAGGGCGTAGGCGAGTAGGTCGGTCTGGAGTTTCGAAATGCGCGGCCAGTCGCGCATGTCGCCGTCTTCCTCGGGCTCCTGGACCTGGGCGTAGTGCGGAGGAAGAGTGGCGATGGAACGTTCGACCTCGCGGATAGAGGCGAGGTGATCCTCTACGCGGGCCTGATCCTGCCGGCCGAGGGAGGACTTGAGCTGGGCAGCGTCCTCGCCGACGGTATCCAGAATACTCTTCTTGCGCTCGATCCAGCCCTGATCGCGCGCGCCGAAGATGCGGTCGAACAGTTTGTGGGGAATCATCTCGGGCGGCAGGGCGCGGTCGCGGGTGGCCCAGCTCAGGTTGCGCTGGATGCTTTCGCCGAACGATTCCTGGCAGACGCCGACCTGAAGCGAGCGGAAGCGGGACTCGCCGCCGAGCTTGGCGGCGATGAGCTGGTCGATGGAGGCGGCGCCGGCGCCGTGGCCGGTGAAAGACGTGCCGGAGACCAGAGCACTCATGGAGCGGTGGTGGTCGTTGCCGGGGCCGGGCTTGCGGGCCGAAGGGTTGTCGAGGCCGGTGATGACGTGGACGTCGTTGCGGAACGGGGCGAGCGGCGCGAGGCAGGGCGTCAGCTCGTAGCCGGGGCCGGTCTCGGTGGGGATCCAGTATTTTTCGGTGATGCCGTTGCCGTTGAACCACAGCAGGAAGCGCGACTCGATGGGGCTCGACCCGACCTTGCCGGCCGGAGTCATGGCGGCGTAGGCTTTGCCGTTGGGATCGAACATGGCCTCGAGCGGCGGCAGTCCAATGCGAACGGCGGCGCCGGCGAGGCTCATGCCGCGTAAAAAGATTCGACGGGAAACAGGACGTTTGGTGCTCATGATGGGGCCATCGCTGGCTGGATAGATTATAAGCCGTTTCGGGCGGAAATGCGAGTAGGGATGACTGATCGGTAAGATTACCCGGCCTTTTGAATCTGGGCGGGGAGCCCCTTGGGATTACCGCAGGCGGGCCGGAGGCGTTGGTTCAGCGGTCGAACAGGCGGTTCATTTCGGCGTGAGGGATGGCGGCGCCGGTGAAAGCGGCGTAAGAGCCGGTTTGTTTCAACTCGGCGGCGATGCGCTGGAGGAGAGCGAGGGTGGCGCGCATGGGGCCGGAGCCGGTGCTCACGCGAGCGACGCCGAGTTGCTCAAGCTCGGGGGCGGAGGGGACGCCGAGACCGGCGAGGATGTTGAGGGGGCCATCGATGGCGCGGGCGAGGCGGCCGATGGTTTCAGAGTCGCGCACGCCGGGGACGAAGAGGCAGTCGGCGCCGGCTTGGCGGTAGGCATTGGCGCGGCGGACGGCTTCATCGAAGCGGGCAGCGGGATCGCCGATTTGTTCGAGGTAGACGTCGGTGCGGGCGTTGAGGACCGGGGAAAGGCCTGCGGCGGAGGCGGCTTCGCGAACGGCGCGGATCAGGCCGCACTGATACTCAGGGTCGGCGAGGGCGCCCTGAAGATGGGGCGGGGCGTCTTCGAGATTTACGCCGACGGCGCCGGCGGCGAGGACGCCTTCGATGGTTTCGACTACTTCGGGGATGGTTGAGCCGTAGCCGGCCTCGATGTCGGCGGTGACGGGGATGGAGACGGCATGAGCGATGCTGCGGATGGCCTGGAGCATTTTGGCGCGGGGGAGGCGCTGGCCGTCAGGATAGCCACAGGAGAACGCGACGCCGGCGCTGGTGGTGCCGAGAGCGGGGAAGCCGGCTTGTTCGAACAGGCGCGCGGAGCATGGGTCCCAGGCGTTGGGGAGGACCAGGATGGGCGGCGCCCGGTGGAGGGCACGGAGTTTTTCGGCTTTGGCGTGCTGGATTGCGCTGGGCATAAGATCGAGGCCTCCAGAAAGGTTAGTGTATACTCACGGAAGATGGGGGGCCACGATGAGAATGGCGCGCTGGGGGCTGGCGATTTTCAGCTTGTGGGCGGCGGCGGGGTGGGCGCAAACGCCGCAGGCGGGGGCGCGCTGGGTAGATCCTGATAAGGCTGAGCCGGCGGGAACCCACTACAAGACCTTTTACAGCGAGACGATTCACGGTGACGTGAGCTGCCTGATTTATCTGCCGCCGGGGTATGAGCGGGAGACGGGGAAGCGGTATCCGGTCGCGTACTGGCTGCACGGCCTCGGAGGAAACCAGCGCAGCGGGGCGGTGTTTGTAGCCGGGCTC
The DNA here is from genome assembly GCA_035632135.1 of Bryobacterales bacterium. Lineage (GTDB taxonomy): Bacteria > Acidobacteriota > Terriglobia > Bryobacterales > JACQDG01 > DASQHK01. The sequence goes on along the minus strand of DASQHK010000301.1, from coordinate 5,306 downwards.
GAGGCGGCGATCCGAGCGGGGAAAGCGCCGGCGATGATTGCCGTGCTGGTGAACGGGATGCGGGACAGCCGGTATTACGACTCGGCGGACGGGAGGCGGCCGGTGGAGAGCGTGATCATCAAGGACCTGATCCAATATATTGATAAGACTTATAGAACGATTGCGAGGCGGGAAGACCGGGCGATCGAGGGCTACTCGATGGGAGGATTCGGGGCGGCGCGGCTGGGATTCAAGTACCCGGAGCTATTTGGGGCGGTCTCGATCATGGCGGGGGCGTTGCTCGACGACGAGAGCGTGGCGACCTCGATGCACCCGGAGCTGTTCCAGAAAAACTTTGGCGGGAGCAAGGCTTATTTTCACGCGAGCAGTCCCTGGGTGCTGGCGGAGCAGAATGCGGCGTGGATCCGCGAGCGGACGTTTGTGCGGATCGGGATCGGTGAACTGGACCAGTTGCTGGAGCGCGATCGGAAGTATCACGATATGCTCGAGCGGCTCGGGATCGCGCATGAGTTCTTCACCGTGCCGGGCGTGGCGCATAGTTCGCGGCTGTTTTACGAGAAGCTTGGGGAGAGGGCGTTCCGATTTTACGAAAAGGCCTTTTCTGGCGAAAGCGTATACCAGGCGGCGGTGGAGCTGTGGCGGGAGGACCAGGAGGCGGACCTGCGGGCCGAGGGCGGCTGGCTCACGGTCGCAGGGCTGTTCTGGCTGAAGGAGGGAGAGAACCGGTTCGGGAACGGCGCGGGGAATGACATTGTGCTGCCCGCGGGGCCGGGCGTCCCCGAGCGGGCGGGGGTGTTTGCGCTGGAAGGGGGAAAGGTGACGCTGCGGGTGCAGCCGGGGGCGGCGGTGACGGCGAAGGGAAAGCCGGTCGAGACGCTCGAGATGCATTCGGATCAGAAGGGCGCGCCGGACGTAATCGCGCTGGGTGATCTGACGATGCACGTGATCGAGCGGCAGGGGAGGTTGGGGATCCGGCTGAAGGACAAGAACAGCAGGACTCGGACGGAATTTGCGGGGATGCGGTGGTTTCCTATTCGTGATACCTGGAGGGTGCGGGCGCGGTTCGTGCCGTACGATCCGCCGAAGAGGATTGAGATTCCGACGGTGCTGGGGACGGTCGCGAAGGAGCCGTGCCCGGGGTATGCGGCGTTCACACTCGGCGGGCGGGAGTGGCGCCTGGAGCCCGTAAGCGAGAGTGACGGCGGGCTGTTCTTCATCTTCCGCGACCTGACGAGCGGGAAGGAGACTTACGGGTCGGGGCGGTTTCTGGATGCGGCGGCGCCCAAGGACGGGCAAGTGACGCTCGATTTCAACGAGGCGTACAACCCGCCGTGCGCGTTCACGCCGTATGCGACTTGCCCGCTGCCGCCGAAGGGAAACCGTCTCAACGTGCGGATAGAGGCGGGGGAGATGCGGGAGCACTGAGGATTGGGTGATCGGGCGATTGAGGGTGTGCGGCGGTCAGTGGAAGTCGTGGGACTCGGCGCAGGCGGTGGCCAGTAACGGCTGGACGCGGGTGGCTTTGACGGAGATTACGGTGTCTTGATTTTGCAGGATGCCATCGATTATCAGGAACGGCTCGTCGACCAGGACGGCACGGCGGGCGTCGAACAGATCCGGGGTAACGATGGCGTTGGCGATGCCGGTTTCGTCTTCGAGACTCAGGAACAAAAAACCTTTGGCAGTGCCGGGACGCTGGCGGGCGATGACGCAGCCGGCGATGCGGACGGCGCGGCCGTGAGGGGTTTTGTGCAGGTCGATGGCGCGCAGGACGCCGTATTGGGCGAGCTCGGCGCGGCGATAGGCCATGGGGTGCGGGCCGAGGGTGACGCTGGTGGAGCGGAAGTCGGCGAGGAGGCGCTCATCGGGCGACATCGGAGGCAGCGGGGAGGCGGGGGCTGATTCGGGGAGCTCTTCTAATAAAGGACCGGTGGGGCGGCCGGCGCGCTCGGCTTGCCAGAGGGCGTCGCGGCGGTGGCCGGCGCCCAGAGAATTGAGCGCGCCGATTTCGGCTAGGGTGCGGATCTCATCCTTATGTAGCTCGGGAACGCGGCGAGCGAGATCGTCGATGTTGGTGAAGGAGCGGATGCTGCGCTCGCGGACGATGGCTTCGGCGGCTTGCTGGCGGAGGCCTTTCACGTAGCGGAGGCCAAGGCGGACGCGTTTGTCGCTGTGGCTGTCGTCTTCGATGGTGCAAAGCCAGCCGGAGCGGGTGACGTCGATGGGCTTGACGCGGAGGCCGTGGCGCTGGGCGTCCTTGATGATCGTCGCGGGGTGGTAGAAGCCCATGGGCTGGTTGTTGAGCAGCGCGGCGGTGAAGGCGGCGAGGTAGTGGCACTTGAGATACGCGCTGGCGTAGGCGAGCAGGGCGAAGCTGGCGGCGTGGGACTCTGGGAAGCCGTAGAGGGCGAAGGAAGCGATGGACTGGACGATGCGATCTTGCGCCTGGCCGGTGATGCCGTTGCGGTCCATGCCGCGGCGGAGCTTGACCTCGATTTCCTTCATGCGGCGCTCGGAGCGCTTGAAGCCAAAGGCGCGGCGCAACTCTTCGGCTTCGCCGCCCGAGAAGCCGGCGGCGATCATGGCGATGCGGAGGAGCTGTTCCTGGAACAGCGGCACGCCGAGGGTGCGCTTCAGCACCGGCTCGAGCGAGGGATGAGGGTAATCGACCGGCTCACGGCCCTGGCGTCGCTTGATGTAGGGGTTGACCATCTTGCCGACGATGGGGCCGGGGCGGATGATGGCCACCTGGACGACTATGTCGTAGAAAGTCTTAGGACGCAGGCGGGGGAGGGAAGACATTTGGGCGCGGCTCTCGACCTGGAACATGCCGATGGTGTCGGCGTGCTGGAGGGCGGCGTAGACGAGCGGGTTGTTGGGAGGGAGGTGGGCGAGGTCCACCTCTTCGTGCCAGGCGTCGCGGATGAGGGCGAGCGTTTCTTCGATGGCGGCCATCATGCCGAGGCCGAGCAAGTCCACCTTGATAATACCCATGTCGGCGCAGTCTTCCTTGTCCCACTGGACGACAACGCGGCCCGGCATCGCAGCGGGCTCGAGCGGGACGACGGAATCGAGGCGGCCCTGGCAGACGACCATGCCGCCGGAGTGCTGGCCGAGGTGGCGAGGGAGGTCCTGGATGGCCTGGTAAAGCTCGAGGAATTTCCGGATGCGGGGGCTCGAGAGATCGAGGCCGGCGTCGCGGAAGTGGCGCTCGGCGGAGTCGTCAGGGTCGCGCCACTCCCAGGTTCCGGCGAGGCTGGAGAGGTGGCTGATGGCAGCTTCATCGAAGCCGAGGACTTTGCCGACCTCGCGGGCGGCGGAGCGGCCGCGGTAGGTGATGACGTTGGCGGTCATGGCGGCGCCGCGCTCGCCGTAGCGCTGGTAGACGTACTGGATGACGCGCTCGCGCTGGTCGCCGCTGGGGAGGTCGATGTCGATGTCGGGCCACTCGCCGCGCTCTTCGGAGAGGAAGCGCTCGAACAGGAGGTCCATGCCCACGGGGTCGACGGCGGTGATGCCGAGCGAATAGCAGACGGCGCTGTTGGCGGCCGAACCGCGGCCTTGCACAAGAATGCCGGAGCGGCGGCAGAACTGGACGATGTCCCACACGATGAGGAAATAGCCGGCGAGAGATAGCTTTTCGATCAGCGCGAGTTCACGCTCGATCTGGCGGCGGGCGCGGTCGTGATAGGGGCGGTAGCGCCGGCGGGCGCCTTCCTCGGTGCGCTGGCGCAGAAAAGAGTTCATGGTTTCGCCGGGCGGAGTCGGGTATTCAGGAAATTGGTAGCCGAGGTCGGCGAGAGTGAACTGGAGGCGGGCGGAAAGATCGAGCGTGTTGGCGAGGGCTTCGGGGAGGTCGGCGAAAAGGCGCTGCATTTCGGCGGGGGATTTCAGATAGCGCTCAGAGTTGGGGGCGAGGAGACGGCCGGCGGTTTCCAAGCGGACTTTGTGGCGGATGCAGGTGAGCACATCGAGAAGTTCGCGGTCGGCAGGCTCGGCGTAAGCAACGCCGCCGGTGGCAAGCAGCGGGAGTTGGAAGCGGCGGGCGGTCTCAATGACGTACTGGTTGCGGGCTTCTTCGGCGCGATCGAAGTGGCGCTGAAGCTCGGCGTAAACGTTGCGGGAGCCGAAGATTTCGAGAAGAGGTTCGACGGGACGGCACCCGTCCCAGAGGCAGATGAGGCCTTGGGCGTGCTCGGCGAGGTCGGCGGGCGTGGCGGCAGCTTCGCCTTTTTTGGCGCGGAGGTGGGTGCGGGTGAGCAGGCGGCAGAGGTTCTGATAGCCCTGGCGTGATTCTACTAGTAAGACGTAGCGAGGGCCGCCTGGCGGGGTGCCGGCGGCGGTGATTTCGGCGCCGATGTGAGTGCGGAGGCCGGCTTTTTTTGCCGCCTGGTGGAAACGGGGGGCGCCGTAGACGCCGTCGCGGTCGAGCAGGGCGAAGGCGGGGATGTCAAGATCAGCGGCGCGGGTGACGAGGTCTTCGGGCAGAGAGGCGCCTTCGAGGAAGCTGAAGGCGGAGCGGGCGTGAAGCTCGACGTACATACTGCTCAGTCGTAAGTTCCTTCCACAAACCAGGAGTCGGCCAGATGATCCAGATAAATGCGGCAGAGGGGGCCGGTGGAAAGGGCGACGTCCCACTCGTCGCGGGACCAGGGGGAGTCGCGCCACCAGTCGCCGGAGGTGCGCCAGGGGCCGGCACGGGAAATGATGGCGCCGCGGAGGCCGCGGGCAGCCAAGCGGCGGGGCTCGCCGGAGGGGGCTTCCACCTGGGCGGGGAGGGGAGGGCGGAAGAGGCGGATCGCCTGGTATGGCTGCGACCTTGTGAGGCCGGAGGAGCGCTCGCCGGGGGAGAAGCGCTTCAGGCGAAAGGCATCGGGGCGGTGGGTGTCGAGAAGCGCGGGTGCGCCGAGGTTTTCCGGGCCGACCAGCCTGGCGATGCGCCCCAGGGTAAGCTCGAGCTTTTCGGGCTCGGGCGCCGGCGGCAGAAACAGGCCGTATTGAACGATGCGGGGATCGGCGGCGGCGGCTTCAATCGCGATGGCGACGATGGCGGCGCGCGGGGGATGGGACTCGAGGTCGAGTTGGAGGAGCTTGAGAAATATCTTGTGGCTGGCCATCGGAAACGGGAGGCGTAGGGTGCGGGCGTGGGTGGAGCGGTCGTCGAGCTGGAGACGGAGGCGGATTTCGTTGGCGGCGAGACCGTGGGAGTGAAGCTGGGTGAGGAGGTCTTCGAGCAGCCGCGCGAGGAGAAACAGGAGCGGCTCGAGCTGGGCGACGGGGTGATCAAGCTCGAGGGAGGCTCCGAA
>DASQHK010000300.1:0-4238 GCA_035632135.1 Bryobacterales bacterium | reverse complement strand
ACCCACTCCGTCGACCAGATCATCGAGCAAATGCGCCCCAAGATGGCGGCCATCCCCGGCCTTTTCGTCTTCATGCAGAACCCGCCGCCCATCACCGTGAGCGGCCAGAATTCCTCCAGCGCCTACCAGCTCACCTTGCAGAGCGTGAATCTCAAGGAGATTTATGAATGGGCGCCGCAGCTCACCGGCAAAATGCGCGGCCTCCCCGGTTTTGTGGACGTCAATAGCGACATGCAGATTTCCAGCCCGCAGGTGATGGTGGATATCGACCGCGACCGCGCGCTCTCGCTGGGCGTGACGCCTGACCAGATCCAGAACGCACTTTACACGGCGTACGGCAACCGGCAGGTTTCAACGATCTACACGCCGGCGAACGAGTACCTGGTGATCATGGAAGTGCAGCCGCAATACCAGCGCAACCCGGAGGCGCTGTCGAAGCTATACATACGGTCTTCGCAGGGGCCGCTGGTGCCACTCGACACGGTGGTGAAGGTTTCGCGCAGCGTGGGACCGCTGAGCATCAACCATTTCGGGCAGCTCCCGGCGGTGACCGTTTCGTTCAACCTCAAGCCGGGCTTCTCGCTGGGCGAGGCGGCCGAGCGCGTCAACGATGTGGTGCGCGAATTGCGCATGCCGGCCACCATCCAGTTCAGTTTCCAGGGGACGGTGAAGGAGTTCCAGAGGTCGTTTCAGGGGCTTTCGATCCTGCTCATCGTGGCCATTCTGGTCATCTACATCGTGCTCGGCATTCTGTATGAGAGCTTCATCCATCCGCTCACGATTCTCTCAGGGCTGCCGTCGGCGGTGTTCGGTGCGCTGCTCACGCTCAAGCTGTTTCACAAGGAGCTGGATCTTTACGCCTTCGTCGGGCTGATCATGCTGTTCGGCGTGGTAAAGAAGAACGCCATCATGATGATCGATTTCGCGCTGGAGGCGCAGAGGATCGAGCACAAGGACGCGGCCGAGGCGATTTACACCGGGTGCCTGCTGCGGTTCCGGCCCATCATGATGACCACCATGGCAGCGCTGTTTGGGACGCTGCCCATCGCACTGGCGTACGGCGAGGGAGCGGATGCGCGCCAGCCGCTGGGCCTGGCCGTGGTCGGCGGGCTGGTGGTTTCCCAGTTGCTGACGCTGTATATCACGCCGGTGATCTACCTTAACATGGAGAGATTCCAGGCGTGGCTGGCCGGGGGCGAGGGGACGCTCGAGTTGCGGCGGCAGGAGGTTATCGCCAAGCTTTGAGGGCGCGGGGACCTGATCGCGCCGAGGTTTGAGGTAGGATGTACGAGGCGTGGGCAAAACACGATGAAGCCATGGATCGAATTACTGGCCGGTTTGCTCGCCCTGACCGCGGCGCCGCTGGCGGCTGAGGCGGCGCCCGCCGAGCACGCCATCCTCTTTGTCATCGATGGCCTCAGCTACAAGGCCATCGAGCGCTTACCTCTAAATAATATCCATGCCCTCATTGCCACGGGGACCTATTTCGAGAAATCGTACAATCTGCTGCCGGCTCACTTCCACAGCGGGCCGTGGGCCAAGTTTTCCACCTGCTCCATTCCGAACCCGGTTCTGCTGGCGGGCACGGCGCTGCTCGAGCCGGGGCAGAAGTACGTGCAGCAGTCGTTTTTTCCGGATCGCGTCACGGCGCACGTGGTCAACGAGCTGGATTACGTTTCCATCAACGTCGGTTTCCACCTGACATTCATGGGCAATGTGGCGCGGGTGCGGGATGAGGAAGCGATGGGGTGGGCGATCGACTTTCTGCGCAAACAGAGGCCGGCCTTCATGCTGGTTCACTTGATGGACACGGGAAACGCCGGCGAGCGCATCCGCAGCGAAAAAGATCCTTCCGTGCCGTGGCGGGGAAACATCTGGGCGGAAGGGTCACCGTACCGGCAGGCGGCGGTGCGGGCCGATCAGTGCCTGGGACGATTTCTCGACGAACTCAAGAGCCTGGGGCTGCGTGAGAAAACGGCGCTTTTTGTGACGGCGGACCACGGGCAATCGGATCACGGCTGGCACCCTTACCAGGACGCAGACACGTGGGCGATGCCGCTGGTGCTGGCGGGGGCGGGGATCCGCGGCGGGCAGCGTTTCCCTTATGCCGAGGCGACCGATATTGTGCCGACGCTGTGCGCGCTGGCGGGCGTGAAGCCGCCGGCCAATTCCGATGGCGTCATTTTGAATGAGGCGCTGCTCAAACCAGCGGCGGCTCCAGCGGCCCGCCGCCACAGAATCCTGGAGCTGGACCAATTGCTGGTGGAGGGCGAAGCGCGCATCGCCGCCGCGCGAGGCGAAGCCCAGGCGTCGCCTGCCCTACGGGCGAAACTGGAAGACGCTAAGCGTAATTTCTACGGCATCGATCGCATTCTGGAATGGCGGAAGTTTCGCTCGCTCGATGATCTGATGGCGCACAATCGCGCGGTGCTCGAGGCGCTGCGCGCCAAGGAGTAAATCATGGAACAGCAGAGAGACCGGTCTTCTTCGGGTGTCGCCGTGGCGGCGGCCCGCGCGACCGCGTATCGCACGGAATCGGCGGCGTCGAGGCGCCTTTACGAGCGAGCCTCGCGGGTGATGCCGGGCGGCAACACGCGCCATTCGATTGCGGTCTCGCCGTATCCCGTTTACGTCCAGAGCGGGCGCGGCTGCCGCGTGGTGGACGTGGAAGGGGAAGAGCGGATCGACTTCCTGAATAACTTCACTTCGCTGATTCTGGGGCACGCTGATCCGCAGGTCTCGCGAGCGGTGCGCCAGCGGCTCGATCACGGCACCGCCTTCACCATGCCGACCGAGCCGGAAGTGGAGATGGCGGAACTGCTGGTGTCGAGGGTTCCCTACATCGAGCGGATTCGATTCTGCAACTCCGGCAGCGAGGCGGTGCTGCTTGCGCTGAAAGCGGCCCGCGCGTTTACCGGCCGATCGAAGATCGCGAAATTCGAAGGCGCCTACCACGGCATCTACGATTACGTGCAGGTGAGCGAAGGCCCCTCGCCGGACGATTGGGGCGAGGCCGAGGCGCCGGCCAGCGTGCTCGATCCCAGCTCATCGCCCAGCGTGGCGCAGGACGTGGTGGTGCTGCCCTGGAACAACCCGGAGGCTTGCCGGCGGCTCATTCGTCAGCACCGGAACGAGCTGGCGGTGGTAGTGGCGGACCCGCTGCCCGCCCGGATCGGCATGATCGCTCCGCGGCCCGGCTTCCTGGAATTGCTGCGCGAAGAAACCGAGCGTCATCACATTCTGTATCTTTCCGAGGAAGTGATGAGCTTCCGGCTGTCCTACCACGGAGCCTTGCACGGCTCCGGAATCCGTCCGGACCTCACGACCATCGCGAAGATCATCGGCGGCGGCTTCCCAGTCGGAGCTGTGGGCGGCTCGGCCGAGATCATGTCCGTGTTTGATCATACCGGGAAGTGGAAAGTGCACCACGGCGGCACGTTCAACGCGAACCCGGTGACCATGACGGCGGGACTGGAAACGATGAGGCAGATGACGCCCGAAGCCTACGGCCGGCTCAATCACATGGGCGACTCCGTGCGGGAGCGGCTCACGCGGATGCTGGTGGACCAGCGTATCGCAGCGAGGGTGTGCGGGAAGGGATCTCTTTTCACCGTGCACCTCACGGGCCGGGAGCCGGTGGATTTCCGTTCCCTGCCAGGTGATTCGCGAACCAAGGCCGTCTACGGCGAGCTGTTCCACGAGATGCTGGCCCAGGGGATTGTCACCACGCCCCGCGGCATTTTTGGCTGCCTCTCCACGCCGATGACGGACGCGGAGCTGGAGGCGTTCGTGGAGGCGCTGGCCCGATCCCTCACGACCCTCGGCTACAAGGCCTGAGCGCACAAAACCCGCTGGAAGGCAGAAGCACCCGCCGGCGGCCTCAACGGCGGGCCCCGTTTCGCTACAGTATGGGCGATATGAGAAAGCCAACGTTTGACCCGGGCCTCACGCAGCAGTTCACCGGTTCTTTGCGGCGGGCCATCAACAAAGATGGGAGCTTCAACGTTCATCGCCGCGGCGCGAGCTGGAGGGATATTCATCCCTATCTGCATCTCATCAATATGCGGTGGCTGCCGTTTCTGGCGGTGATGTTCTTATCGCTGGTGGCGGTAACCGCGATCTTCGCCCTGATCTACTTCGGCCTCGGTCCCGAACAACTGCAAGGGGCCGATGCGCCGACCACCGCCGGCCGGTTCCTGAACGCTTTTTTCTTCAGCGCGCATACGCTCACCACGGTG
>DASQHK010000299.1:0-13808 GCA_035632135.1 Bryobacterales bacterium | reverse complement strand
TCCATCGTCTTCACCACGCGCAACGTTCCCGGCGCGCTGTTCCGCTGCCTGAGCGCTTTCGCCCTGCGAGACGTCAATCTGGCAAAGATCGAGTCGCGCCCTCTGCGCGGCAGCCCCTGGGAATACCTGTTTTATCTGGATTTTCTGGGGTCGGTTCAGGAAGAACGGTGCCGCAACGCCCTGAGCCACTTGCGCGAGCTGGCCGATTTGTTGCAAGTGCTGGGCTGCTACCGCCAGGGCGCTTGACATCGCGGCCCGTGCATCTGCGCGCGACCATGTGGCATCCTATTAGATAGCGGCGGGCCGGATCGTGGTGAGAGCTCGCCCGCGCCATCCCCCCGAGGAGTCGGGTTCCTCTTATGGCCAAAGACACCAACGAGAAAGAGGTCGAGCGGGAAACCGCCATCCCGGACGAGCTGCCACTGCTCCCGGTGCGAGATACGGTCTTGTTCCCTCACGCGCTGTTGCCGCTCACCATCGGGCGGGAAAGCTCTATCGCGCTCGTGCAATCGCTCGGCGAGAACAAGTTCCTGGGCGTGGTGACGCAGAAAGACCCCCACGTCGACACGCCCGGCCCGCAAGACCTGCACCCCATCGGCACGGTGGCCGTGATTCACAAAGTCATCCGCATGCCGAACCAGAACCTGTTCATCTTCTGTGAGGGCGTGTCGCGCATGCGGGTGGCCGAGTTCACCGTGGTCGAGCCGTTTCTGCGGGGAAGAGTCGAGCGCATCGAAGAGGCCGAGCCGGAGATGACCCCGGAAATCGAGGCGCTGCGGCAGAATGCCATCGGCGTTTTCCAGCAGATCGTTTCGCTCTCCCCTTCCCTCTCCGACGACCTGCAATCGGTCGGCGCCAACATCTCGGAGCCGGGCCGGCTGGCCGATTTCATCGCCACCTCGCTACCGACCTTCTCCACCGCCGAGCGCCAGGAGGCGCTGGGCGAGCTGGACGTTCGCAAGCGCCTGGAAGGCCTGTATCGCAAGCTCACCAAAGAGCTGGAAGTGCAGCAGCTCCGCTCCAAGATCCAGACGCAGATGCAGGACCAGCTTTCGCAGACCCAGCGCGAGTTCTACCTGCGCGAGCAGATGAAGGCGATCCAGAAAGAGCTGGGCGAGGGCGACGAGCAGCAGCGCGAGGTCGAAGAGCTGCGGCAAAAAATCGAGCAGGCTGGGATGCCGGAAGAGGTGAAAAAAGAGGCGCTGCGCGAGCTGAGCCGCCTTTCCCGCATGTCGCCCGCCTCGGCCGATTACACCGTGACACGCAATTACCTGGACTGGATGGTGGCGCTGCCGTGGAACAAGTCCACCGGCGAACAGGTGGACGTGCGCAAAGCCAAGGAGATCCTGGATGCCGATCACTACGACCTGGAGAAGGTGAAGGATCGCATCCTCGACTACCTGGCCGTGCGGCAGTTAAACCCGTCGATCAAAGGCCCCATCCTCTGCTTCGTCGGCCCGCCGGGCGTGGGGAAGACCTCGCTCGGCAAATCGATCGCACGGGCTCTCGGCCGCAAGTTTGTGCGCCTGGCGCTGGGCGGCATGCACGACGAGGCTGAAATTCGCGGCCACCGGCGCACCTACATCGGCGCGCTGCCCGGCCAGATCATCCAGAGCATCCGGCGGGCGGAGACCAACGACCCGGTCTTCATGCTCGATGAGATCGACAAGGTGGGGAAGGATTTCCGTGGCGACCCCGCCTCGGCTTTGCTCGAAGCGCTCGATCCGGAGCAGAACAACAGCTTCCGCGACAACTATCTCGACGTGCCGTTCGACCTCTCCAAGGTCCTGTTCATCACCACCGGCAACATGCTCGACCCGGTGCCGGACGCGCTGCGGGACCGCATGCAGGTGATCGAGCTGCAAGGCTACACCGAGCTGGAGAAGCTGCGGATCGCCTTCCAGTACCTCATACCAAGACAGACTAAGGAGAACGGCGTCAAGGCCGGCGAGCAGATCGAGTTCACCGAGGAGGGCGTCGGCCACATCATCCGCCGCTACACGCGCGAGGCGGGCGTGCGGAACCTGGAGCGTGAGATCGGCGCCATTTGCCGCAAGCAGGCGCGGCGCATTGCCGAAGGGTCGCAGGCGGCCGGCGCGGTGGCCAAAGTGACTCCCGAGGCCGTCGAAGAAATGCTTGGCCCGCCGCGCCCGCGCATCGAGACCGAGGTACTCGAGCGGACCCGCGTGCCCGGCGTCGCTGTAGGCCTGGCCTGGACGCCCACCGGCGGCGATGTGCTGTTTGTCGAGGCCAGCGTACTGCGCGGCGGCTCCAAGGGCCTGCTGGTGACCGGCCAGATCGGCCAGGTGATGCAGGAATCCATGCAGGCGGCGCTGAGCTGGGTGCGCGCCAATGCCGAGTCTCTGCACATCGACCCCGATTTTCTGAAGAACAACGACATTCACATCCACGTCCCCGCGGGCGCCATTCCCAAGGACGGTCCGTCGGCCGGCGTTACCATGGTCACCGCGCTGGTCTCGCGGCTCACCGGCCGGCGCGTCCGCCCGCACCTGGCCATGACCGGAGAGATCACGCTCAGCGGGCTGGTGCTGCCGATTGGCGGCGTCAAGGAAAAAGTGCTGGCTGCCAAAGCCGCCTCCATCCGCGATGTGATTCTGCCGGCCGACAATGAGACCAGTGTCAAAGAAGATCTGAAGTCCGAGCAGGTCGGCGAGATGAAGTTCCATTACGTGCGAACGATTGAGGAAGTGATCGATCTGGCGCTCGAGCCGGCGCCGGTGGCAGTGCGGGAAGAGGCCGCTGTGCCGGCGTAGGAAAGGCTCCCGCGTTTTCTCTCTAACGGTTCTGCGTCGTTTGCGCCGGCTTACCGGCCTGCGCGGTGATCCGCGTCAGGTGAAGCAGGAACGGCGTGACCTCGAAGGGCATCTTCTCTCTGGCTGACAACAGCGCCGCCGGCTTGGTCTGGATCAGCGCGACCTGATCGTTCCACGGGTCCAGCCTGATGCGGGAGCCAAGCGGCAGGGCGGCGATCTGCTCAATTTTGCCTTCCTCGAGCGGCGGCGCCTGGCGGATCAGCTCTTCGAGGCGCAGCAAATGGCCGGCATTAGCCAGGCCATTGCCGACGCTCGCCTGAATCAGGTTGGGGAGCCGGGGCGCGTGGCTTTGGAGGGCTTTGAGGAACAGGCCGGCGCCCGCCAGCTTGTCCTTGTAAGGGGAGTGGGAAAGAATCTCGACGGCCTTCTTGCCGGCCGACTCGACCTCTTCCGGCGTGCGGGTGAAGCGCAGCCGGCTCAGCACTTCATTTTGAGGAAACAGTGTTTCGTCGCTGAAGGCGTACATGGTTTCCATGCGGTGGCCGAGAACAATGTGGGCCAACTCGTTGGCCAGCACCATGGCGAGACTCGCCTCGTCGGGAAGAACGTCGAGCAGCCCGCGGCTGACGACGATCGCCCGGCCGACGGAGAAGGTTTCGAGCGGCGTGGTGAGCATCACGCGGCACTGCACGTCGTCGAGATTGATGTGATTGGTCACCATCAGGTTGTTGACCACGGTGTTCAGCACCTGGTCGGCCTCGCCTTTGGGAGCGAGCAACGCGCTTTGTTCCAGGCGATACAGCACGTTCTCTTCGGCCTGCTTTTCCCACGAGCGCCGGCCTTCGAGCGGTGAAACATCCTTCGACCCGCTCCGGTCTTCGACCGGGTTGCCGGCGTCGACCAGGATGTTGGTCAGCTCCTGGAGCTTGTTGCCCGCTCCGGCGTGGTAGCCCCACAGCCGCGTCTGCGCCTTGAACCGAAAGCGCCGGCCTTTTTCGTGGTAGGCCGCGTCCTCCACATAAATGGCCGCCGGCGCCCACAACCCCGGCGCTACATTGACGCGCCAACTGTCAAAATGGAAAAACAGCCCGGAGCTGGTGCTCCTCGTGTAGGTCCCATTGAACCGCACGACCCGGTAATCTTTGTCCTCCACCCAGAACCGGCCGATGAATTTGCCGGCGGCCTGGCGGTCTCTCGGAGAAATGTCGAAGACGAGGCAGCGCACATCGCCCAGAAATTCGCGCCGCACGTACGCAAAGCGGTAGGTGGCGCGGTTGAACTCGTCGGCGTCTATCACCACCATCTGGGCGAAGCCTGCCGGCTCGAAGATCATGCCGGAGCTGCCCTTGTGAAACGGCAACGGAAGGCGAATCGCGGGGAGGTGAATCCAGGGGAGGCGCAGCAGGGACCGCGGATGCTTCTCGAACGCCGCGCTCTCGAGCAGCGGGGTCTGGTCGATGCCGCCGCTCGTCAAATCCAGCCGGCCGATGATGTAGTAGTCGCTGGCAGGCGGGTCGTCCGGATCGGCGCCTTCCGCAAGCGCCTGAACGTAGGTTTCAAAGATGGGGTGAAAACGCTTCATGCGGCTGAGGAACTGGTTCTCGTTGGCCACGATGCGATCGAGCAGCCGGTTTACCGGGTCCCGGTTTTGCGCGGGCAGGGGCAGCGCGGTCAGAAAGCTCGCCAGAAACAGCGCCTTCCACATCCAGGTGTTGTTCGTCATGATGACTACCTTCAGTAAGCGAGCTGGAACGTAATGTGAGCCTCGGCGTTGGAATCAACCGGCTGCCCGGCTACTTGCGCCGGCTGGAAGCGGATTTTTTGCGCCGCCTCGATGGCCGCTTCATCCAGGCCGTGGCCCAGCGGCTTCACAATGCGCAGGACCCGAACCTCCCCGGAAGCGCAAAAGAGCAGGTCCAGCAAGACCTCGCCTTCGATGCGCAGCCTTCTCGCCTCCGCGGTGTAGACGGGGCGCGGCTCAAACAGAATTTTCACGCTGGAGGAGGCGAGCTTCGCAGCATTCTGCCTGCTGCGAGATTGCGCCGGCGGCTCCACAACGGCATCTCCAAACCCGCCGCTCCGGACGGCTCCCAGGGCCCGCGTGGCGGGTGAAGCAGCGTCGCCGGAAGGGCCGGAAAATCCGGCGCTGGCCACTGCCGCCGCCCTGCGCGGGGCGGCGCTCTCCCCGCCGGCCGCCTCGAATGCGCCGACTCTGGCCACCATGCGCCCTCCTGGCCGCGCTGGCGCCGGCAGGCCAGCCGCAGCGAAGCCTCCGGTGCGAACGGTTGCTGCCGGCTTGGCAATGGACGCGGAGGGCACGCGAGCGAATACGTCGGTCTTCACCGCGGGCTGTGGCGACGGAGTGAGCGGCGGCTCGACGAGCGCTTGAGGCCGAGCGTCCGGGACTTGCGGCGGCTTCGGAGGCAACTCCGGCGCCACCAGAGGCTCGAGCGGCAGCCGCGCAGTCTCGATTCGCGGCGGCGGGCGGTATAGCAGCTTGGGAGCAGCCACAGGCGCCGGCGCGCGCGTCACGGGAGGATCGGCGGCGGGTTCCGACCTTTCCACCGGCGGCGTCACCAGCAGCAACGGTGCGCGGGGCTTTGGCTGGCGGAACGAAGGAATGGGCTGGAGCGACCAGGCCCCTGCCACCGCCAGCAGAAGCGCACCACCACCGTGAAGCAAGAGGCTCAGACCGAAGCTGGTCCTCGAGCCGGCCGGCGCAGAGATGGAGCAGTCGAACACGTCTGGTGGCAGCAGTCTGGTCGCAGACTCTGCGCACCAGGTTGCACAGACTTCATCGGCCGGTTTGGCGACGAGTGTTAGTGAGCCGTCAGCTTTCCATCCTTAATGCCCTTCCGCCTCCAGAAACCGTTCTGCCTCGAGGGCCGCCATGCAGCCCATCCCGGCGGCGGTGACGGCCTGGCGATATTGACGGTCTTGCACATCGCCGGCGTGGAAAACCCCAGCCACGCTGGTGCGCGCGCCGCCTTTGGAAACGACGTAGCCGTCCGGATCGAGGTCCAGTTGCCCCTGGAAAATTTTGGTGTTCGGAATGTGGCCGATGGCCAGGAACAGCCCGTCCACTTTGTGGTCCCAGCGGCGATTCGTTTTCACGTCGCGCAGCCGCACCCCGGTGACTTCGTTCTTGGCCACGTCGTACACTTCCTCGACCACCGTATTCGGCAGCCACTTGATCTTCTCGTTGCTGCGGGCGCGGTCGAGCATGATCTTGGAGGCGCGAAACTGGTCGCGGCGATGGGCGAGCGTCACTTCGCTCGCGAACTTGGTGAGAAACGTCGCCTCTTCCATGGCCGAATCGCCGCCACCCACCACCAGGATGGGCCGGCCGCGGAAAAAGAAGCCGTCGCAGGTGGCGCACGAGCTGACGCCGTGGCCGATTAGCTTCTGCTCCGACTCCAGACCCAGCCATCGCGCCGAAGCTCCCGAGGCGACGATCAGCGTCGCGGTCTCGACGACCTCTTCGCCGTCGATGGTCACACGAAAGGGCCGCCGCGAAAGATCGGCGGCGGTGACTTCGCCGGTCCGGTAGTCGGCGCCGAACCGCTGCGCCTGTTTCTTGATGTTGGCCACTAGCTCGGGCCCCTGGATGCCTTCTGGAAAGCCGGGGAAATTCTCCACCAGCGTAGTCAGCGAAAGCTGGCCGCCGGCCTCCAGGCCCTCCACCACCAGCGGGCTCAGGTTGGCCCGACCCGTATACACCGCCGCCGTATTCCCGGCACACCCCGAACCGATGATGACCACGTTGCGCATGAGTGGATTGCCCTCGCTAACGAAAACCCCCGCAAATTTTGATGGTAGCAAAGTTGAGGATTGGCGAAATCGCTTTGCCGTACTAGGATCATCCCATCGTTTGGGTTTGGGGTGGGCGATGCCCGGGTAGGGAATGCCGAGCAGCTCCGTGCCGACGAGCTTCGGCGTGGGGGTTCGGCTGGGGTCTTCCAGCCTCCTTCGCTACGGGGGCGGGCAGCATCGCGCCTTCGTGATGCACATTCGCTGGCTGGGGAGAAAGTCCTCCCAGCCGAAATGATTGCGCACCAGGGAATGAGGCATTGGCTGGACCCGGCGTGTGACCTCTGCTCGTACGGCGCACGCCACCCTCACTGGGGCGGAGGCCACCAAAACGGCGGCCGGCCTCACCGGTCCGGCATTCGGAACCCCGGCGGGTTCAGGCTTTGGCCTGCTGCGCGGTCTCCCTAGAGGCCCTCGGAGGTACCAGGGATGGCCCCTTCTCAGTTCCCCGCGAGATCCGGCGGGGTTTGGAGTTGAGCGAAGTCACCAGTTCGGCTTCAGCCGCCAGCCAGTCTTCCATGGCATGACCATGTTCGGCGCCGCGGGCTATGAAGCGCTGGTACGCCAGGCGAGCGATCTGTTGACGCTGCTCTTCGCTCCATTCCAAGGAAGCAGCAACCGGCTCCTTGGGCTTGCGCGAGATCCGAGGCTTTTCGCTTGCGGTTTTCATAACTCAGTCTTCTATTTTACCTCCAGAACGAAGGATCGGTGTTGTCCGGGTGGGGCCAAGCGGCGATTCCCGCTCGCCCGGCGGAGCAGCGAGCGGATCCTAGGACTGGCCAGTGCGTTTGTGGGACTGCGTTTTCGGAGCGGTCTTGCGGGCCAATGACTTGGCGTGTGCCGGCGCCTTGTGTGACGTCACGGGCACGTGGCTCTGCATCTTCGAGGAATGGAGGCCCGACTTGGAGCCCTTCTTCGGCCCCTTGGGGCGCACTTTGTAATGGGGCGTCTTGTACTTGTAATTCGGCTTTTTCTTGGCGAAACCAGTGGAGACGAGAACCAGCAGCACGAGCAGGAGCCGCATCACGCGCATAGCAATCATCCCCTGAACGAAAGACAAACTACCCAAATCCAGTGTTGATTATACCACGCCGCGGGCGGCAGCCAGCCCGGTGTTCCCCTTAAAATTCCCGGCTAAAACCACCGGCTCATGATGGTCTTCTGCTCGGTGTAAAACGCGATCGCATCGCGGCCATGGGCGTGCAAGTCGCCGAAAAACGAGTGCTTCCAGCCCGTAAACGGGAAAAACGCCATGGGCGCGGCGACGCCGACGTTGACCCCGACCATGCCCACCTCGATGCGCTGGGCGTACTCCCGCGCCGCTTTGCCGTCGGCGGTGAAAATGGACGTCGTGTTGCCGAACCGGGAGCTGTTGACCAGATCGATTGCTTCCTGCAGCGTCTGCACTCGAATGACCGAGAGCACCGGGCCGAAGATCTCCTCGCGGGCGATGGTCATGTCAGGCCGCACGCGGTCGAAAATGGTCGGGCCGACGAAGTAACCGCCCTGGTGGCCGCCCATCGCTTCCCGGCCGTCGCAGAGCGGCTGGGCCCCTTCGGCCACGCCCTTTTCGATGTAGCCGAGCACGCGCTGGCGATGTTCCGCCGTCACCAGGGGACCCATCTCGGTGTCCGGCGCCGTGCCCTCGCCCAGGCGTAACCGCCGCACTCTGTGGAGCAGCAGGTCGAGCAGCGGCTCAGCGACCTCACCCACCGGGACCAGCACGCTCCCGGCGAGGCAGCGCTCGCCCGCCGCGCCAAAGGCCGAGCCGATGATCGCCTCGACGGTCTTTTCCAGGTTCGCTCCAGGCATTACTACGAGGTGGTTCTTCGCTCCGCCCAGAGCCTGCACGCGCTTGCCCTCGGCGGCGGCTGTCTGGTAGACGTACTTCGCCACGGGGCTCGAGCCGACGAAAGAAATCGCCCGCACCAGCGGATGCTGCAGCAGCGCGTCCACCGCGATCTTGTCGCCGTGCACGAGGTTAAAAACGCCCGCCGGCAGCCCCGCTTCGTGCAGCAGCTCGGCCGTGCGTGTCGGCGTGAGCGGCACCTTCTCGGAAGGCTTCATGATGAAACTATTGCCGCAGGCGATGGCGAACGGGTACATCCACATCGGCACCATGGCCGGAAAATTGAACGGCGAGATGCCGGCGCACACGCCCAGGGGCTGGCGGATCGTCTGGCAGTCGATGCCCTTGGCCACGTTGTCGAGCGAGTAGCCCTGGATCAGGCTGGGCATGCCGCACGAAACCTCGACCATCTGGATCGCCCGCCGCACCGAGCCGCGCGCGTCGTCGAGCGTCTTGCCGTTCTCGGTGGAGAGGATGCGCGCGGTCTCTTCGGCGTGTTTCTCGAGCAGGTCTTTATAGCGGTAGAAGACCTGCACGCGGTCGACCACGGGCACTTCCCGCCACTTCAGAAACGCTTCGTGGGCGGCGCGCGCGGCGCGATCGATATCCTCGGCCGTGGCGTAAGGAACCCGCGCGATTACCTCGCCGGTCGCCGGATTGGTGATGGGATGCAAGGAGCGGCCGGGTGCCTCTTCCCACCGGCCGTTGACGTAAAACGAGAGAGTGCGAACTGCAGTTGCCGTAGCCATCATGTTTCTTCCCCCAAGGCGGCGCGGCCGGCGAGCGGCGCCCGCTGCATGAGCGCCAGGTGCGCCGCGCCTGCCACCAGGAATCCCACAAACCAGGCGTAATCGTAGAGCCAGCGCAATCGCGGCGCCACCAGCCCCAGCAGAGCCGCAGCGATGCCGGCGCCGAGCGCCCAGAGAGCGCGATAATTCACGCCGCCGCTGAACTCGTAACTGCGGCCGCGCAGGTAAAGGTCCTCGACCACCAGCTCTTTTCGCCGCACCAGAAAATAATCGACGATCATGATGCCCGCGATCGGTCCCAGCAGGCCCGAGTAGCCCACCAGCCATCCGAAAATATAGGAGCTGTAATCGCCGAGCAGCTTCCAGGGCATTAGCAGGATGCCCACCAAACCGGTGATCAGCCCGCCCGTGCGGAACGAGATGCGGCGCGGGTTGAGGTTCGAAAAATCATTGGACGGCGAAACCACGTTGGCGGCGACGTTGGTGTTGAGCGTGGCGATGAGCAGGGCGACCAGCGCGACGAAAGCGACCAGCGGCCGGTTGAAGCGGCCCAGCAGCGCGACCGGGTCCCAAATGGCCTCGCCGAAAATCACCACCGACGCGGAGGTGACCGCGACGCCGATGAAGGCGTACAAGGTCATAGCAGTAGGCAAGCCGAGCGCCTGGCCGAGCATCTGCGCGCGCTGCGAGCGGGCATAACGCGTAAAGTCAGGGATGTTGAGCGCCACGGTGGCCCAGAAGCCGACCATGCCGGTGAGCGCGGGAACGAAGAAGCGGAAGAACTCGGCGCCCGAGTGAAAGCGGCTGGGCGCGCTCAGAACCGGCCCGAAGCCGCCGGCAAGATCGGTCATCCACCACAGCAGCAGCACGCCGATCGCCAGCATGAACGGGGCGCCGATGCCCTCCAGGAACTTGATGGTGTCGATGCCGCGCCAGATCACGACCATGTTCAGCGCCCAGAAAAAGAAAAAACAAACCCAAACGCCGCCGGCAAAATGGCCCCAGGCGGGCCAGAGAATCTTCATCATGGCCTCGATGGCCGAGCCGCCGATCCAGGTCTGGATGCCGAACCATCCGCAGGCCACCAGCGCCCGCAGCACGGCCGGCACGTTCGCCCCCAGCACGCCGAACGAGGCCCGCACCAGCACCGGAAAGGGAATGCCGTAGCGCGCGCCGGCGTGGGCGTTGAGCAGCATGGGTATCAGCACGATCAAGTTGCCCAACAGAATCGTGCCGACGGCCTGCCACCAGCTCATGCCGCCCGCAATCAGCCCCGAGGCCAGCATGTAGGTCGGGATGCAAACGCTCATCCCCACCCACAGCGAGGCGTAGTTATACGTGCCCCACGTCCGCCGCTCAGCCGGGATGGGGGCGAGGTCTTCGTTGTAGAGCGAGCTGGAGTGAATGTCAGACACCCTTGCCAGGATTATAGCCTACCCCTGACACGAGACCTCACGCGATTGCCGTGATGACCCAAGGGAAGCTCAGCGCAAGATCTCGAATCCGGCCGCCCGGAAATGCTGGTCGAAGGCAAACGCCCTGCGGATGGGGAGTCTTGGCCTGGAGCAGCGAAGCTGCCTCATTGGACCTGGACGCGTCAATGAACGCGTGCATCGCGGTAAAGAATCTCGTCCACACGGCCCGCGAGATCGGTATCCTGGCTTTCCGCGATCCCGTCCATCCAAGCGAAGAGGTCGGTGGGCTTCGCCGGCCTCCGCCGACGCAGTTTCTCCCGGATCGCCTGCCGGATGAACTCAGCAACGGTCGCCCCGCGGCGGGAGGCCGCGGCTTTCATTTCGGCGGCCAAGTCCTCTGGCAACGTGACTTGGTACCTGCGGTTCCTCACTGCCACGCGCCTCCGCGCGCGGCGCGCTTCAGGAACTGGCCGCGGCCGGCGCGGCCCAGCCAGCGGCCGCCATCCACAATCACTTCACCTCTTGACAATACTGTCCGGGCGTTGCCCTTCACGCGGAAGCCTTCGAACATCGAGTAATCGACGCGCATGTGATGGGTCTTGGCGCTGATGACGTGCTCGGCCTGCGGGTCCCAGATGACGATGTCGGCGTCGCCGCCCGGCGCAATCGTTCCTTTGCGGGGATAGAGGCCGAACAACTTCGCCGGCGTGGCCGCCACCAGCTCCACGAAGCGGTTCGGCGTGAGGCGGCCCTCATTTACCCCGTAGTGATACAGAAGCTGCAGGCGGTTTTCGATGCCCGGCCCGCCGTTGGGAATCTTGGTGAAATCGTCCTTGCCGAGCGCCTTCTGGTCCTGGAAGCAGAACGGGCAATGGTCGGTCGAGACGACCTGCAGATGATCCTGCCGCAGGCCTTCCCAGAGCTTGGCTTGGTGATGCTTCTCGCGCAGCGGCGGGGTGAATACGTACTTCGCGCCCTCAAAGCCCGGCCGCGCCAGCTCGTCCACCGAGAGCAGCAGGTATTGCGGGCACGTCTCAGCGAAGGCCGGAAGCCCGCGATCGCGCGCCTCGCGCACCTGGTTCAGCGCGTCCTCCGAAGACAGGTGCACGATGTACACCGGCGCGCCGGCAATCTCGGCCAAGGCGATGGCGCGGTGCACGGCCTCCGCCTCGGCGGTCGCCGGCCGCGTGAGCGCGTGGTGGATCGGGGCGGTTTTGCCTTCGGCCAGCGCGCGCTTCACGATCACGTCGATCACGCCCCCGTTTTCCGCGTGCATGCAGATCAGCGCGCCGTTCTTGGCCGTCTGTGAAAGCGCCTTGAAGATGGTGGCGTCGTCCACCATCAGCACGCCCGGGTACGCCATGAAGAGCTTGAAGCTCGCCACGCCCTCGGCCACCAGCGCGTCCAGGTCTTCCAGGCCCGCCCCTGCCAGGTCGGTGACGATCATGTGCAGGCCATAATCGATCGCCGCGCGCTTCTCGGCCTTCTTCCACCACGTATCGAGGGCGTCGCGCATTTTCGTGCCCTTGGCCTGGATGGCGAAGTCGATTAGCGTGGTGGTGCCGCCAAAGGCCGCCGCGCGCGTGCCGGTCTCAAAATCGTCGCTCGAAACCGTGCCGCCGAACGGCATATCGAGGTGCGTGTGAACATCGATGCCGCCCGGCAGCAGCAGCATCCCGGAGGCGTCGATCACCCGGTCGGCGGCGCTTGCAGGCAGCCCGTGAGCTATGTCATGGATTTTCTCGTCTGCAATGAGAATGTCGGCGGGAAAGGTCCTTTCCGCCGTGATGACCGTGCCGTTCCGGATCAGCGTTTTCAATTTCTCAATTCCTCAACTTCTCAATTCTCTCCGTCCGCTCCGCCCAGGTCTCAGGCGCCAGGCCATTCTCGACTTTCTCCATGGTGATGCAGCTCTCGACCGGGCAAACCAGCCAGCAAAGGTTGCAGCCCACGCACTCCGCTTCATCCACGCGCGGGATGCGCTCGACCGGCGTCGGTCCGGCCGTCACGTCGAGACGCGGCGCGGGCGTCCAGGTGATTCGCCGCCGGCTCTGCGCTTCGACCAGCGGCGGCGGCGCGTGCCCGTTGCCGTCTGCGGGCGCGGCCCGGTCCAGGTGGATGCATTGGTGCGCCCCGTCCCAGCAGGCGATGTAGCAAAGCTCGCAGCCGATGCACTTCTCCGGATGAATGCGCGCGACAATCTTGTAGTTCAAGTCGAGGTCCTTCCATTCCACCACGCGCGGGAGGCTCGCGCCCCGGAAATCCTCGATGGTGCGGAACCCTTTTTCGTCCATCCAATTGTCCAGGCCGTCAATCATGTCCTCCACAATACGGTATCCGTAATGCATAACGGCGGTGCAGACCTGGACGCTCTGGCAGCCCAGCAGCAGAAACTCCGCCGCCTCGCGCCAGCCCGAGATGCCGCCGATGCCCGACAGGGGCAGCCCGACCTGCGGGTCGCCCGCGATCTGCTCGACCAGGTGCAGTGCGATGGGCTTTACCGCCGGCCCGCAATAGCCGCCGTGCGCCGAGCGCCCGCCCACGTCCGGCCGCGGCGTCAGCGTGTCGAGGTCGATGCCGGTGATGGAGTTGAGGGTGTTGATCGCCGAGAGCCCGTCGGCGCCGCCCTGCTTCGCCGCGCGCGCGATGGCGCGGATGTCGCTGATGTTGGGCGTGAGCTTCACCAGCACCGGCGTGCGCGCCACCTCCTTCACCCACCCGGTGATCATGGTCGTATACTCGGGCACCTGCCCCACCGCGCTGCCCATGCCGCGCTCGCTCATGCCGTGGGGGCAGCCGAAATTGAGTTCCAGGCCGTCGCAGCCGGTGTCTTCGGTGCGCCGCACAATTTCGTGCCACGCCTCGCGCTTCGACTCGACCATCAGCGACGCGATCACCGCGTGCTGCGGGTAACGTTTTTTTACCGCGGCGATCTCGCGCAGGTTCACTTCGAGCGGCCGGTCGGTAATCAGCTCGATATTATTGAAGCCCATCATGCGCTGGCCGTTCCAATCGACCGACGAATAGCGCGACGTAGTATTGACAATAGGCTCACCGAGCGTCTTCCACACCGCCCCGCCCCATCCCGCGTCGAAGGCGCGCATCACCTGCTCGCCGCAATTGGTCGGCGGCGCCGACGCCAGCCAGAACGGGTTCGGCGAATGAATGCGCCCGGCGAAGATAGTGCTCAGGTCGGCCATGCAACCCCCTC
>DASQHK010000298.1:0-2544 GCA_035632135.1 Bryobacterales bacterium | reverse complement strand
CAGGAATCGGTCGGCGCCGGGGTGCTGATGTATCCCGTATTGATGGCCGCCGATATCCTGCTCTACAACGCAGCCATCGTGCCGGTGGGCGAAGACCAGGCGCAGCACCTCGAGCTGACGCGCGACATCGCCCAGCGCTTCAACTCCACCTACGGCGAAACGTTTGTGCTGCCGCAGACCAGCCTCCCCACCGTGGGCGCGCGCGTGATGGGTCTCGACGATCCGACCGTCAAAATGTCGAAGTCGGCGCCGGGCTCGATGCACGCCGTGGCGCTGCTCGATCCGCCCGACCGCATCCGCAAAGTGCTCGGCCGCGCCACCACCGACACCAAGCCCGCCATCGACTTTGCTGACCTCGGGCCCGGCGTCGCCAATCTGCTCGGCATCTTCCAGGGCTTTGGCGGCTGGGGCGATGCGGAGATGCAGAAACACTTCACCGGCATGCGTTACGCGGCTCTCAAGAAGGAAGTCGCCGAATTGGTCATCTCGTCTCTCGAGCCAATCCAGCGGCGCTACCGCGAGATAACGGCCGAGCCGGGCTACTTGCGGCAGATCCTGCGCGAGGGCGCCGCGCGCGTTTCCCCCATCGCCAACGCCACCGTTGAGCTGGTGAAGCACCGAACCGGCTTGTATACCTGAGGCTCGGCCCGTGCTCCTCGCAAAATATTACGACTACCTAATCGATTGGAGCGCGCGGCTCGCCCGGGAAATTCCTTTTCTAGCCGAGCTGATTCCCGGAAAGCGTGTGCTGGTGGCCGCCTGCGGCACTGGCGGCCATTTACCGGCGCTCGCAGCCGCTGGATTCGAGGTCACCGGCATCGATTCAGACGCCGAGATGGTCGAGATCGCCCGATCCAAGAGCGCTTGCCGCGTGGAGCAACTGGCGCTGGAGGATTGCCTGCGGCTGGGCCAGAACTTCGCCGCCGTGCTGTGTCTGGGCAATGTGCTTCCAAACCTGCCCGAGCCCGGCCGCATGGAGACAGCCATCGCTCAGATGCACGCCGTGCTGGCTCCCGGCGGCGTGTGCTTCACCCAGAATCTCAACTATGACCGGCGCTGGCGTGAGAAAGCACGATTCTTTCCATTACTTTCCGGGCGCAAAGGCAAAGAAGAGATCGTATTGTTCAAATTCGCGGATTACGGCGAGTCCTACATCGATTTCCACACGGCCTTCGTTTCGCGTCCGGCTGCCGACAGCCGGTGGACGTCAACGGTGGAAAGCTCGCGCCAGCGGCCCGTCTTCCAGCAGGATCTGGAACGCGCCTGCCGCCTGGCCGGCTTCCGCGAATTGCGAGCTTGGGGCAGTTACGGCGGCGAACCGTTTGACATTGAGCGATCGAGCGACCTGCTCCTCGCCGCCTGGAAATGAGCGATCACACGCCGCCGGCCGGTTCTATTTCGCCCGGGCGCTACTACCTATTGGTTGCCCACAACGCCAACTTTCGCCGCTTGTGGATGGCGCAGATCGTCAGCGAGCTGGGCGACTGGTTTTACGCCGTCGCCATTTACGACCTGGTATTCCGGCTCACCGGCTCGGCGCAGCTTGTCGGGCTGGTGGTGTTGCTTCAGATTCTCCCTTTTTTCTTTCTGGGACCGACGGCCGGCGCCGTGAATGATCGCGTGAGTCGCAAAGCGGTCATGATTGCGGCGGACCTCACGCGCGCGGTGATCGTCCTCGGGCTGATGGCCGTGCAAAGCCGGAATCAACTCTGGCTGCTCTACGTGCTGCTGGCCGCGGAAATCTCTTCGTCGGCTTTTTTCGAGCCGGGGCGCTCCGCGGTGATCCCGAACATCGTCCCCGAGCACGACGTGATCACCGCCAACGCGCTCTCGGCCGCCACCTGGTCGTTCTGCCTGGCGGTGGGCGCGGGCGGCGGAGGCCTGGTCGTTCACTTTTTCGGGCGCAACAGCGCCTTCGTCCTGGACTCATTGTCGTTCCTGGCTTCTGCCTCGCTCATCGCCCGGATGCGATTCGCCGAGCCGCACACCGAAGCGCACCGGCATCTCAAGTGGCTTGATCTTCTGGGCCTGGGGCCGGTTGTCGAGGGCATCCGCTACGTGAAGGGCGATCGGCGCCTGGCCTCGCTGCTGCTGGTCAAGTGCGGGCTGGGGCTGGTGGGCGGCAACCTGGTGCTGCTGCCGCTGCTGGGCGAGCGGGAGTTTCAAGTAGCGGGGACGGGCGTGCTGGGCATGAGCACATTGATGCTGTTTCGCGGCGTGGGGGCGGGGATCGGGCCTGTGATCGGCGGCTGGTTTGCCGGCGCGAGCGAGGCCCGCATGCGCCGCAGCGTGCTGGCCGGATTTGTGACTCTGGGCGCCTTTTATGTGCTGCTCAGCCGGGCGCCTTCGCTGGCGCTGGCTTCGGCGTGCCTGGTGGCGGCGCACGCGGGCGGCTCGGTCATCTGGGTCTTTTCCACCACGCTGCTGCAACTGAGCACCGAAGACCGCTTTCGCGGCCGCATTTTTGCCGCCGACTTCTCATTCAACATGCTGTCCGCGGCGCTCTCGGCCTATCTGATGGGCGTGGCGCTGGACCACTGGCTG
>DASQHK010000297.1:0-5918 GCA_035632135.1 Bryobacterales bacterium | reverse complement strand
CGTGGCGGCCGGATCGCCTCTTGCGGCAGCGTGCGCCACGCGCCGAGAACAAACTCGTAGTTCTCGAGGTTGCGGTGGCTGGAGAGGCAATCGAGCCGGTGCAGCTCCAGGTGCTCTTCAAAACCCTCCAGCCGCAGGAAGCGCTTCAGCGTGCTCTCCTTCATCTGCGGCGCGTCCTTGAAGCGCAAGTGGTTTCGCACCAGCGCCACGATCTGCTCGGTCTGGCGGCGGGCAAACCGCAGCCGCGCGCAGATCTGCTCGGCCATGGTCGCGCCAAGCTCCACGTGGCCGTCGAAGCGGATGCGCTCGGCGACGCGAAACGTCGGCGGTTTGCCCACGTCGTGCAGCAGCACGCCCATGGCGAGCGTCGCCGAAGGCTGCCGCAGCATTTCGAGCATCAGCAGCGTGTGGGTCCACACGTCGCCCTCGGGGTGAAACTCCGGCGGCTGCGCCACGCCCTTCATGGCGCTGATCTCAGGCAGCAGCCGCGCGAGCAGGCCGCTCTGGTCGAGCAGCTCGAAGCCGCGCCGCGCGCCGCCCTCAGTGAGGATGCGCGCAATTTCGTCGCGAACGCGTTCCACCGCCACCTGCTCGATCGCCGCGCTGTGCAGCGTGATGGCCGCGAGCGTCGCCGGCTCGATCGCAAAGCCTAGCCGCGCGGCGAAGCGCACGGCGCGCAGCATCCGCAGCCGGTCTTCGGCGAAGCGCTCCTCGGGGTCGCCGATGGCCCGCACCAGCTTGCCTTCGAGGTCGGCCCGCCCGCCGACAAAATCGAGCACCTCCTCCTTCACCGGATCGAACAGCAGGCCATTGATGGTGAAGTCGCGCCGCCGCACGTCCTGCTCGGCGCTGGTTGTGAAAGTCACGCCGCTGGGCCGCCGGCCGTCGAGGTAGGCGTGGTCGGAGCGGAACGTGGCGATCTCCACCTGCACGCCCTCGCGGCGCACCAGCATCACGCCGAACTGCGCCCCCACGGCCAGCGCGTCAGCAAACAGCTCCTGCACCCGCGCCGGTCCCGCGTCGGTGACCACGTCGTAGTCTTTGGGCTCCCAGCCGAGCAGCATGTCGCGCACGCACCCGCCGGCCAGGTAGGCCGCGTGGCCGCTGTTGCGCAGTTTTTCGATGATGGCCAGGGCCAGCTCGCGCGCGCCCATGTCGGTTCCGGTCACCCCCGGGGCTTCTTCCCCGGCAAGCCGGAAGGGGTCTTGCAGACGGCCCCGTCCGCCTTGCAGGCCACGCCGCCACTGGCTAACTCGTGCGCGCCCATGTCGGTCCCGTCAGTCCCGGCCCTTCTTGCCCGGCAAGCCGGCAGGGTTTTCGTGCACACGCTCTCGCCACGCCCCGCGCAGGCCGCCGGCCAGCTCGACGCTCGATTCGCCGAAGCGATCGCGCAGCCGGTCCACGGCCGAGAGAGCGCGCCGCCATTTCTCCTTGAGGTCGCGGTCGAGCAGCGGCATCTGGCCGGGCTCTCGGCTCAGGTTCGACGCCTCCACTCCGAGCAGCCGCACGGCCCGATCGCGGCTCCAGTTCGCGCGGAACAGGTCGAGCACCGCCTCCAGGATGTCCTTGTCGAGCTGCGTCGCTTCGTCGAGCGTCCGCGCGCGGGTGATGGTTGAGAAGTCGCTATACCGCAGCTTCAGCGCGACCGTCCTCCCATGCAAGCCGTATTCCCGCAGCCGCCTCGCCACCATCTCCGATAGCTTCACCAGCGTCGCTTCCAGCAGCCGAGCGTCGGCTGTATCTTCCCGAAAGGTGGTCTCATGGCTCACCGACTTGGGGTCCTCGCGGCCGCCGACCGGAACGTTGAACCAGCCGCCGGCGTCCTCGCCCCGCGCCTTGCCCGCGAGCGCCGTGCCCCACAGCCCGAACTCTTCGGCCAGCGCCCCCGCTTCGGCCGCGGCCAGTTCGCCCACCGTCCGGATGCCGCGCTCGTGCAGGTCTTTTTCCATCACCGGCCCGATTCCCGGAATCTTGCGAATTTCGAGCGGCGCGAGGAACGCCGGCTCGGCGCCCGGCATCACCCACAGCACCCCGTTCGGCTTGGCTTGGTCCGAAGCGACCTTGGCAATGAGCCGCGTGCTCCCAATCCCGATCGAGCACGGCAGGAGTGTTTCACGCGCCACCGCTTCGTGCAGCCGGTGGGCCGCCTGGAGCGGCGGCCCCAGCAGCCGCTCGCAGCCGGTCAGGTCCAGGTAGCCTTCGTCGATCGAGGCCATCTCCACCCGCGGCGAAAACCGGCCGAAGATCTCGTACACTCGCTCGGAATACTCGCGATAGCGCTCCGGGTGGCCGTCGACAAAGATCGCCTGCGGGCACAGCCTTCCAGCGCGCCGCAGCGGCATCGCCGAGTGCACGCCGAACTTGCGCGCCGCATAGGACGCCGCCGCCACCACGCCCCGCTCGTTCGGCCGCCCGCCTACCACCACCGGCTTGCCCTTCAGGCTCGGGTCGTAAAGCTCCTCCACCGAGACGAAGAACGCGTCCATGTCAACGTGAAAGATGGTCTGCAAAAGGATGGTCTGCACGGGTCCGGGGCCGCCGCTAGGCGTCATCCTAGCACAGCTATACTGGACACGTGGCTCTCCCGATCCTCCGCCGGCGTATGGCGCTGGCCGCCGCGCTCGCCGTGCTGCTGGCCGGTGTGGCGGGCTGGTGGCTCTGGCGCCAAAAACAAGATCGGATGATCTTGTTTAATCGGCTGCCGGGGGAAAACGTTCTGCTGTTTTACCTCGATGCGGACCGCCTGCGCCACGCCGCCGCGCTGGCCCCGCTGGTCCGGCAGCGGGTCGAGCCGGACCCCGACTACAAGAGCTTCGTCCAGCAGACCGGCTTCGACTACCAGCGCGACCTCGACGCCGCGGCGGTCTGCTACCTCACCGACCGCGTCTACGTCCTGGCGCGAGGGCGGTTTGACGCGGCGCGGCTCCGCCAGTATGCCCTGGCTCAGGGCGGAAGCTGCGAGGGAAACGGCCTCGATCGCCCCTGCCGCATGCCCGCCAGCCAGCCGGGCCGGACCATCTCGTTTCTCTTGATTTCGCCTGCCGTGCTCGCCTTGGCCACTGCCCCCGAGCCCGACGCCGTGCGGCAGCTCCAGACCACTCCCCAGCCGAACGCCGAGCCTCTGGCCCACGCGGCCGCCGCGGCCGGCGACCCGCCTCCGCTGCTCTGGGCCACGGCCACGCCCGCCGGACTGGACCGGGCGCTCAGCGACAGCACTTTCCTCTCTCCCAATCTGGCTTTGTTTTCCCGAACTCTGGCCGGCGCCCAGCGCGCCTACCTGCTGGTCGCTGATCAGTCTCCCAACCTTCAGATATCGCTCCGGGCGGTCTGCGCGTCGGAAGCCCAGGCCGGCGAGATGCGGCGCTTGTTGCAGGGACTGAACGACCTCGTCGGCGGGATCATGCACGCACCCCGCCCCGGCAAGGAGGCCAGCGTCTGGCAACGCGTGCTCGCCTCCGCCGCCATCAGCCAGGAGAAAAACACCGTGCGCGCAAGCTGGACCCTGGATCAAACTGTGCTGGAGAGCTTCGGAGCGCCGGCGGGCGCTCCACCGGGGCCCGGCGCCGGACGCTAGAGCCGCGGTGAGAGGTTCGATTGCAGCCGCGCAAACTGACGGAACGCGCCCCGTAAGTAAGGTGTGGGATTCACCGGCCCGTTCTTCCGCCGGACTTCGTAGTGCAGGTGAGCCGAGGTCGTGCGCCCCGAGCGGCCTACGCGGCCGATGATTTCGCCCCGGCGAACGACCTGGTTCGGCCGGACATAGGACTGCGACAGGTGGGCGTAGTACGTGGAGAACCCGGTTTTGCCATGCTGCAAAACGATGAGCCGCCCGTAGCCGCTCATGAAGCCCGCCATGGCCACCACGCCGTCCGCTGTCGCCACCACCGGCGAGCCATACGCGCTGCTGATGTCCACGCCGGCGTGGAACGCGCCCTCACCCTGGAACGGATCGATCCGCGAGCCGAAGTGGCCGGTCAACAGCCCCTGCACGGGCCAGATGGACGGCATCGTATTCTCCAGCCAGTAGGAAGGGGCGATGCCGCCTGGTTGGGAGAGCGGAATGTTGTGGAGGAAGTTGAACTGCTCGAGCGAAGCCTGGTAGCTCGGCACCAGCACGCCCTCATGGCTCACGTCGTCCGGTCCCAGCAGCTTGCGCTTCAGCCCGTACGCCATCGAGACTTCGCTGGCCAGGGTTTCGAGCGAGGCAAGCTGCGTGTTGGTCTGAACCACCACCTGCTGCAGGTTGTCGTAGCGCTTCTTCAGGGCTTCCTTCTCCGTCCGCAGGTTGTTATAGTTGGAGACCTTGAACAGCATACGCGCGTAGCTGGACACGAACCCCAGGCAGGTGATACCGCCCAGTACCGCGAAGGCCATAACCACATACAGGAAATATTGGGGGATGTGAATGCGGTGGATGCGGCCGTGGACAGAATGGGCCAGCACGACTATGAAGTAGTTCTTCCTCATTCAAACCTCGCTCAGAAGACGGCTACCCGGCCTTGCGGGAGGCGTGGGTGCTCTAACTTCCAAAGCGGAGCAACTGGCGGTTGCCAAAAATTAAAGCTTCTTAAGACAGACTGGAGCAATCTAGCAAGCCAACTTCGGGGCTGTCAAGCCCGCCGCGACCCCAAATCAGGGCTAACAAGTTGAAACAAAACGAGTTATTTATTATTAACAAAATTCGTCACAAGGCGTCACAATCGGTCGATAAGCCCGAACTGGGGGCGTTGCGCCGGGCGTGGCGCCTCCGGCTGGGCATCGGCGACGATGCGGCAGCGCTCGCCTCTCTCGACCCCCGTCAGGAATTACTAATAACCACCGACCTGCTCGTCGAAGGCGCGCATTTCCACCGCCGGCGCCACCCCGCCCGCGCGCTGGGGCACAAGGTTTTGGCTAGGGGACTCAGTGACATAGCGGCGATGGGCGGCGCGCCACTCTATGCCTTGCTGTCTCTCTGCCTGCCCGGCTGGACGGGAGAAAAATGGCTAAAACAATTCCTGGCCGGTTTGTTTCGGCTGGCGAGGCAGCACGGGATCGCGTTGATTGGCGGGGATTTGTCCGCTGGGAACCGCTTCGTCGCCGACATCATTGTGCTAGGCTCCGCCCCGCGCGGCCGTATACTCGAGCGAGGGCGTGCGAAGGTAGGGCAAATCCTGTATGTGTCCGGGCGCCTGGGAGGCTCTGCGCTCGGCTTGAAGCGCTTGCTCGCCGGCCGCTTCCAGCCCACGGACCGTGCCGTCCGTCGGCATCTCTATCCGACACCGCGCCTCGCGCTCGGCCGATTTTTGCTGGAGAAGCTCCACGCCGCTGCCGGGATGGACTTAAGCGACGGGCTGTCGATCGATCTCTACCGTTTGACACGAGAGAGCGGCGTTGGCGCCGATCTGCTGGCTACAGCAATTCCTGTATTCCCCAGCGCGACTCTCAACCAGGCCCTCCACGGCGGTGAAGACTATGAACTGTTGTTCACCCTCGACCCGCGCCGCAAGCCCCCCGCTCACTTCGAGGGCATTCCATTGACGCCCATCGGGACCATCACCGCTGGCCGCCGCCTGGTGCTTGTCGGCCCGGATGGCCGGCGAAAACCGCTGCCGATCCGTGGCTTTCAGCACAAAGTCTAATGGCTCTTCTTCATTCGCGTTGATTCGCGTCCATTCACGGCCAAGTCCCCCTGGCTCTACGACGCGGCCACGGCCTCGGATGCCTCGTGGCTGGTTTCTTCCACAATCCGTCCGTCGTAAAGGTGAATGCCGCGCTCCGCGTAGCGGGCATACCGCGGATCGTGCGTGACAATGCAGATGGTCGCCCCGGTGCGGTGCAACTCCTTCAGCAACTGCATCACCGCCTCCCCGTTGGCCGAGTCCAGGTTCCCGGTCGGCTCATCCGCCAGCAGAATCAGCGGGTCGCCCCCCAAAGCC
>DASQHK010000296.1:0-2522 GCA_035632135.1 Bryobacterales bacterium | reverse complement strand
TCGCCTTGACAGATGTGCGTTCGCGGTCTACTAAAGGCTCATGAGTTGGGCATGCCCGCGGTGTAAGCGGACGTTTCGTCAGGTCAATCAACGTCACGCGTGCGGGGTCGGCAGCGCTGCTACCTTGCTCAAAGGCAGGCCGCCGGCACTTACCGATCTCTACCGGAAACTCGAGACCACGGCAAAAAGCTTTGGCGACGTGGAGGTCGTCACACGCAACCGGTACGCACTGTTCCGGACGACACGCATCTTTGCGGACTTGACGGTCATGCGGGATGCGCTGCGCGTGGTGATTCACCTCGCTCGCAAGGTCCGCGCACCGTGCTTCATCAAAATCGGGAAAGTCAACAAGCGTGTCTTACACGTCGCCCTTGTGCGGACCCCCGAGGACCTGCGCACGATCCTTCCGTTCTTGCGGGAAGCGTTCGACCTCGCCGTGAGCGAAGATTCATAAGATTTAATCTGCGCCGTTCATCCCCGGCTTACCCGCCCGCTGGTGGTTGAGAACGCTCTGCCGCCTTCTTCAAGCGCGCCAGAGCATCCGCTACTCCCTCGTGTAACTGCCGGCTCCCGAAATGTTCGAGCATCCATCCCCACCATCCAGGTGAGATTGTGAACTCTCAACCAAAGCTCACCCGGCAACGCTGGTTATCCAGCGCCGAACACACGAGATGGTTGTGCACCGTGATGCCAAACGGCAACCGTGTCGTCAGATCCAAGGCCCGTTTGTCCGGGTCGATGCGCGCAACCGTGCTCTGCACCTCCCAATCTTTCCCGAGCGCTCTCGTCCGCGCAATGATTCGCTGGCCCGGCTTGGCGGGACCAGGCGGCTCTATCGAGCAGGGTTTCGGGTCCCACCACAACCCATAATTGGAGGGGTCTGCAAGGAGTTGCCAGACCTGCTCGACGGGCGCTTCCACTGTGGCGATGGGACAAGTGTTTATGCTCATCGAGAGTTCACAACCCGCTGACAAGCGGCGGTGGTCGTTTGCCGCCGACAACAATACGAGTCAGGGAAGAATTATCGGCTCATGGAGAGCTTGCCGCAATCGGTCCGGGCTTCTTGGAGTCTTGACAGAAGATCAAGCGCTTTCCCGTAAGCTACGATCGCTCCGGTCAAGCTGTAAAATCTCGGGGAATCCTCAGCGGCTTCGCGCCTGTTCACCTGGGCTTCCGCTGACAGTTCGAGGATTCGCTCGATCGCGCTACCGGGAGTCACGGCTGCCCTCCTGCAACACGACTGGGATGGATGCAAGTTCCGTCTCGAAGGTTCGAAGGTCGAGAACGCGGCTGGTGGCCGCACGTTCAAGGTTTTCCCGGAGATTCATCAGGGAGAGCAAGGTGCAGAGGATGCGTCGTTTCAGTTCGTCGGATAGGCACAGGTTGCTGCAGACCCGCGCGAGGAGCAGGGAGCATTCGCCGATGTACCTTCCCACCTCTGCCTGGCGTTCAGGGGTGGCGCCGCGCAGGGCAATCTGGCGATGGATCTCCGAGCAGGTGCGCTCTACGGTGGATGTGAAGTGATAGACGCACAGCCCGACCGGGTCGAGCTCCACCGGGACAGGGAGGTCGCAGCGGTGACTACAAACTTGATGGCCCCGTGGCTTGCTCATTCCGGCCCCTCGCCCGGCTTTTGTGCAACGGGGATACCAAAGCTCGCCAGGAGTGGAGGCTCAAATCGTAGGCAGAGGAAGCTGGGGTAGGCCGCAACGCGAGGCCGAACATTGGGCTGGTGGTCGATGATTCCGAGACTGTGTGGAGAGCTGAAACTTGGCGCGTTTTTGGTTGGATGCCTCGTTGGAGTGTCGGCCTATGTCTAAGTCTTTAACTTTCAGGCTATTAGAGATCGGGACGCAACCTTGCTGGCCCTTTGGAGTGAAAACTCGGCGGACTTTTGCGCTTGAGCTGCGCCGTTCCTTGGCCGCCGCGCCTTCTAATTATGCTGGTGCCGGGCATTATGTCATTGGTGTTGCGGCCGCATCACTGGTGAGGAGACGACTAGTACTTGCTATACGACTGCCTTAGGAGTCCTAGCCAGTGCCCTATATGGGAAAGAGGATTCCCACAGGACATGCAGAAAGCTCGAAAGTCACTGTCCGCGCAAGGATTGGAGATCAGGCGGCGGGGCGCTGCTGGGTGTGGAGGTTCATGACTTGGCGGGCGACCTCTTTGACGTTGGAGACGCCGAAGAGGCCAACTTTGACTTGGGAGACGGAATTGTTGGTGCGGGTTTGCGCGGTGGTAAGGATGGCGATGTCGCCGGAGCCGTCGGGGCGCTCGCGGTAGTCCACGGCAACGATGTCGGCCGGAGTGACGGACTTGACGGAACGGGTACCGCGGCCGGAAATCACCATGACGCGCTGGTTGGTGACGGCGTAAACGGTGCTGAGCCCTTTGAGGTAGGCCCACAGCGGAGTCAGGATGACGCCGAGGCCAATCAGCAGGAAGGGGAGGCCGAAGATCGGAAACACTGCGAAGCCTTTCGTGAAGGAGTTGCTGCTGGACCGGGACATGGCGCTGGT
>DASQHK010000295.1:0-3645 GCA_035632135.1 Bryobacterales bacterium | reverse complement strand
CGACAACACCGACATCGACCTCGAGGGGGCGAAGTCGGCGCTGCCAATTTGGACCGAGTTCATGAAGAAGGCCATGACCTTCCGCGCCTACCGCAACCCCGCCCCGTTTGAGCCGGTCGACGGCATCGTCACCGCCGAAGTTGATCCGCAGACGCAGGAGCTGGCCACGGTGAATTGCCCCGAGCGGCGCATGGATGTTTTCATCGCCGGCACGCAGCCCGCCGCCTATTGCCGCGTCCACGGCGGCCGCCCCGGCGCGACGCCGCTGCTCACCACCGTCGCCGGCTGGGACACCGACTCCCCTGACAAAGCGCCGCCAGCGAGCGCCGTGGTCGCTGACGCCAAGCCCGCCCCCACCGCCGCCCTCCCCACGCAGCGCCCCCGCGTCGCCACCCGCTCGGTTCCCATTCCGCCCGAGCCCTCCAGCTCGCCGTCCGACCAGTCGGGCGAAAAGAAGGGCCTGTTCCGCCGCATCTGGGATGCGCTGAAGTAGGCGCCTTCCCACCGCTTGTGAAGAAAACAGGTTGGCCGCGCATGCACGCGAATGGACGCCAATGGAATCTATCCTTTCATTCGCGTTGATTCGCGTGCATTCGCGGCCGGCAATTTTTTTTCACGGCCCCGTTAGCAAGCGGTGCCTGGACTTTTTCCGCAGCCTGCTGGTGTGAGCCCGTGACCGCCGTGCGGGAGCGCGAAACTTCCGCCGCGTAGCGCGGGGCGCGCCGCTGCCCAACGCCCTTACTCAAACTCCCGCGCCGGAGCGGCCTGCTCGTCTCCCACGCGCCCGGCAACGATCTCGGCGCGAAAATAGTTTTCGCCCCGCACCGGCGCGCCCACCAGCCGCCGCAGCATGGCGATCTGCCCCACATGCGTCAGCGCGTCGGCGATGGGACCCTGGAACAGCTTCTCCGCCGCAGATCCTAGCGGCAGCTCGGAGGCCAGGCAGGCGTCGAACGCCTCGAGCGCGGCGAAGAAACGCGCCACCTCCTGGTTCCACGCGAGCGGCGGCGAATCGTGCCACTCGTACTTCCCCTTGGCCAGCCCCAGCGCCCAGTCGAGCAGGTCTCCTATGTGGGCCAGGATTTCCCCCGGCGTCCGCGTCTTTTCCCCCGCCCGAAACCCGGCAAATCCGGCCGGCGCGCCGCGCACCGCCTTGCCGCCGCGATACGCCAGCGTGGCCACCGTATGTCGAAGCAGTTCCCGTTTTGCATCCATTGGCTCATTCTACAATTCCCGCCGCCTCCCAAATGTGGTCTAATAAGGTTTGGTTAAAGGAGGCAAGCCATGTTGGCCTCCCTCATACTTTCGCTGGCCCTGCTGGCCCAGCTCGTTGACAAAACCACCCCGCCGCCGGTCGCTCCGCAACCCGCCGTCCAGCTCAGCCCTGAGAAGCGCGGCGACATCTGCATGGCCCGCAAGATGTACCGCGAGGCTGTCGACTCCTATGTGGAAGCCCTGCGGACCGATCCCAAGTCGTACCTCCTCTACAACAAGCTCGGCATCGCTTACCACCAGCAGCTCCAGTTGGGGCTGGCCAGGCAGTGCTACGAGCGGGCGATCAAGCTCGACAAGGACTACTCCGAGGCCATCAATAATCTGGGGACGATCTACTACGCCCAGCGCAGCTACCGCCGGGCGATTTCCCGGTACAAGAAGGCGCTCAAGCTCACCCCCGATTCCGCCTCCATCCACAGCAATCTGGGCACGGCTTATTTCGCCCGCAAACATTATAAGGATGCCTCCGAGGAGTACGCCGTGGCGCTGCGGCTCGACCCCGACATTTTCGAGCACCGCAGCTCGTTCGGCAGCCTGCTGCAGGAGCGCAGCGTGACCGACCGCGCGAAGTTCCATTACTATATGGCTAAGACTTACGCCGCCGCGGGCTACGTCGATCGCGCGCTCTCTTACCTCCGCAAGGCGCTCGAAGAGGGCTATAAGGACAAGGAAAAGATCGCCGACGAGAAAGAGTTCGCCGGCCTGCGCGACAATCCCGAGTTCCAGCAGCTTTTGGCCTCCAACACACCCGTCATCCCGCAGTAATAAGGCCCATCTCCGAACGGAAGCCGCGGCGCTCCCTGGCGCCGTCCAGGGGCGTTCCGTCCCCCTTTGTACCTGAGAACCCGTACCAAATTGCCGGAACCATTATGTCATCGGGATTGCGCAGAAGCGCCGATAAGCTCTCCTTAGGCAGGTTCCAGTCATGTCCAGCGACCTGGGTGAGGCTCAAAAAAGCCTCTGGTTCTCGCTATTTACGCCGATAAGGTGTGTAGGGTCGGTCCCGCTCGAGGAGAGCTAATAACAAATGGCGTCCATCTCATATTGGTTCCTGTCGCCGAGCTTCTTTGTGGCTCTGTTGGGAAAGCTTAAGGGATGGGACCGCACCACGCCCACCCCGGCTTTTGACTGGCGCAAGGCCACGCTCGACTTGGCCATTCCGGCCAAGAACGAAGCGGGCAATATCGCCCTTTGCCTGACCTCGGTGTTTCAGCAGGAGTTCTCTCCCCGCAAGGTCACGGTGATCGACGACGGCTCGACCGACGGCACCAGCGACGTGGTACGGCAATTCTGCCAGCTGACCGGCCATAGCGTGGAGCTGATCACGCGCGAAAAATCGATTGGCAAGACGCCCAGCGTCCGCGAGGTGTCGAAGGCGAGCGACGCCGATGCGCTCATGGTGCTCGACGCCGACACCGTTCTGGCAGACCGTGACTACATCTCGCGCTCGGTGGAAGAGCTGTTCAAGAACGCCGGCGTGGCCTCCGTGTGCGGCGAGGTGATGCCGTTCACCCGCCGCCGCCGCCATCAGATGGCCGGGTCCGATGCGGCGCTGCGTTCGATCCAGTGGCGCTTCGGCGCCGGGCTGGTCCCGAGCGGCGGGCGCTGGCAGGCGCTCCTCGAGTTCTTCACCGTCATGTACCGGACCACCCTCTACACGGTGCTGCAGCGCGTCGTCTACGAAGGTCACATGAAGCTGTTCGGCTCGCGCCTCAACCCCATCGGGTGCGCCGTGACTTACAAGATGGAGCGCCTGCGGGAGTGTTTTGCTTACGCCGTCCCGATGATGGGCGACAACCTCTCCAACTCGGAAGACATCTTCATCGGCCACTTCTTCGCCTGGAAGGGCTACCGCAACGTGCAGGTCACCGGCGTCAAGTGCGAGTCCATTGAGCCGACGGTGGTGCGGCTGCCCAAGCAGCTTTATCTCTGGTCGAGCGCCTTCCTGCAAAGCCTGCATTACTTCAAGGAGCTGCCGCTGTCTCCGCTCAAGCAGGTCAAGGCGGGACTGGGGAACCTGTTCCATGCGCGCAAGCCCGCCAAGTCGCCGGCCGACCACGGCCGGCGCATCCAGGAGCAATATCGCGCCCCATGGGGTGAAGCCCACACGCGCAAGTTCGGCCGGGCCCTCGGGTGGGCCGATCTGCTGCTGGTGTTTGAGAAGATCACCTATCCGTTCATCCTGCTCTACCTGGCCCTGTTCAACCACGAGGCCTTCTGGATCACGATCGGCCTGGAGGCCGTGCTGTCGACAGCGAGCGTCTTCGTCATCGCCGACTCGGGCGCCCGGCTCAAGTCCGCCGGCATGATGCTGGCCGCTACGCCCATCCGCCTGCTCAGCCTGGGCGTCGACCTGTTCGTCGTCGGCCA
>DASQHK010000294.1:0-1895 GCA_035632135.1 Bryobacterales bacterium | reverse complement strand
ATTAAGGGTTTAGGCATTACGCCGCTGTGGGCCGCCGACCACGGAGTTGGAACCTCATTCTACTGGGAAGATCCCGACCGGAACGTGGTCGAAATCTATGTCAACAACTTTGGCAGCCCCTGGACGGCTACGGAATTCCTTAAATCGGGCCATGCCGGGATACCCGCTCAGATCGATCCTGAAAAACTGGTTGCGGCGCGCAAAACCGGCGCATCGCCGTGGGAATTGCACGAGCGTGCTATGGCCGGGGAGTTCGCTCCCGCAGAGCCCTTCGATCCGAGGACACACTTCTGAACCGGTGGCTCGGAAAAAACAGGTGAGTAGAGCGATGAGTTCCGCCAACATAGGCGCGCGGCCAGAAGAACAACTGGAGCGGGGGACCGGAGAGCCTGGACACTCC
The DNA here is from genome assembly GCA_035632135.1 of Bryobacterales bacterium. Taxonomy (GTDB): domain Bacteria; phylum Acidobacteriota; class Terriglobia; order Bryobacterales; family JACQDG01; genus DASQHK01. The sequence goes on along the minus strand of DASQHK010000294.1, from coordinate 1,495 downwards.
GACCCGGCCGCAGTAGGAGCGGCACAGGAGGCGGGAAGGAGACGGAGACGAAACGCACTCCATGTGCTGGGGAACCGCGAGTTCGCGCTTTTCTGGGGCGGACAGACGATTTCACAGACCGGCACCTGGATGCAACAGTTCGCTCAAGGCTGGGTCGTCACCACTCTAGCGGGATCTGCATTGGCGCTGGCGTCAGTCAACTTCGCGGCCTCCATCCCTATGTTGATCCTCATGCCGTTCGGCGGAGTTGTAGCGGACCGGATGGAGCGGCGCCGGATCCTGCTGGTTACGCAGTCTGTGATGGCTGCGCTCGCCGTGGCGCTGGGCGTGCTGATCCAGGTACATCATCTCCGCCTTTGGCACATCTGGTTGGTCGCGCTTCTGCTCGGCCTCGCCACCGCCTACGATTTGCCAGCGTACCAGTCGTTCTATCCGCAACTCGTCGAAACGGAAGACCTGCCCCAGGCGATCTCGCTTAACCAGGCGACCTTCCACGGCTCTCGTATAGTCGGCCCGGCCATTGCCTCCTGGTTTGTGGCCCTTTGGGGAATGGCGGCCGCCTTCTTTGCCAACGGGGCCAGCTTCCTCGCCGTTATCGGCAGTCTGCTACTGATAAAGCGCAAGGCCGCGACCACTGCCCAGCCTGTGAGCACGAGCCACTTTATGGCGGAGGGAGTGCGGTATCTCCGGGAGCGCCAAAACATCCTCGCTCTGTTCGGGCTCACCGCCATCACGACGATATTCGTGTTCCCCAACGTGGCGGTCCTCATGCCGTTCTACGTGAAGCACGTGCTCCACGTCGGGCCGACCGGGCTGGGCTGGATAATGGCAGTTTCGGGCATCGGTGCGTTGCTGGGCGCGACCTGTCTGCTCGTGCTCCCGCGCAGCGTTCGCATCGGGTGGATCATGACCGCACTCGTCGTGGTTACCCTCACGCTCTGCGTGCTCGGATGGTCTCGCCACCTGCCTCTGTCTGTAGCAGCGGAGGCGATCGCTTCGTTCGGCGTCGCCAGCTCGCTCGGGTTAGCGTCAATCATGGTTCAGGAGAGTGTTCCCGACGCGTTGCGGGGCCGTGTGATGAGTCTCTACGCGCTAGCATTCACTGGCGTGATGCCGTTTGCGGCGTTGGGCGCCGCACGGCTGGCCGATGTAATCGGAATGCGTCGCGAACTTCTGTTTGCCGCCGTGGCCTATGCCATCTGCGGCATGCTACTGATGCCAATGCTCCGCAGAACCAATCGCGCGACGCACCCTGACACGGAGCAGCCTCTTGCGCAGACTATTGAATCGCTGACCGGGAGAATCCGAAACAGTCGCCCGGCAGCCCCTGAAATGGAGGAGAAGAAACCATGAGTACGAGCTTGGAAGGTGTGAGCCTGCATGTCGCCGATGTGGAGAAGTCAGTCGCGTTCTATTCGAAGTTACCTGGCGCGCAGATGATTCTGCACCACCCGGGTCAGTTCGCGAAGTTCAAGATCGGTGAGGGACATATCCA
>DASQHK010000293.1:0-6288 GCA_035632135.1 Bryobacterales bacterium | reverse complement strand
CCGAACTCCGAAAGATCCTGGCAAGCGAAGGCTTCATCCGCTCGCCCCGCCTGAGCCGGTTCCTGCAATTTACGGTCGAGCAGACGCTGGCCGGCCAGGGCGAGCGCCTGAAGGAATACCTGGTCGCCATCGAAGTTTTCGATAAGGAAGGCTCCTTCGACCCGCGCACCGACACGATCGTCCGGGTGGAAGCCCGCCGCCTCCGCTCAACCCTGATCGAGTATTACGCCACCGGCGGCCGGAACGACGCGGTGCGCATCGACTTCCCGAAGGGCAGCTACATTCCCACCTTCCAGAACCAGGAGCTGCCCGCCGTTAGACACAAGCGCGAGGACATTTCTTCGATTGCGGCGCTACCATTCGTGAACATGAGCGCCGATCCGGCCAACGAATACTTCAGCGACGGCCTGACCGAAGAGCTCATCAACGCCCTGGCGAGAGTCGAGGGCTTGCGCGTGGCGGCCCGCACTTCAGCCTTTCAATTCAAAGGCAAGAACTACGATATCCGCGAGATCGGCCGGCTGCTTAACGTCGGGGCGGTGCTCGAAGGCAGCGTCCGCAAAGAAGGCAATCGGTTGCGGGTCACCGCGCAGCTCAATAGCGTCGCCGACGGCTTCCATCTCTGGTCGGAAACCTACGACCGCGAAATGAAGCAGGTGTTTGCCATCCAGGAGGACATCTCCCAAGCCATCGTCAAGACGCTGCAGATCGAGGCCGCTCGAAACCGCAAGCCGCTGGTCAAGCACTACACCGAAAACCCCGAGGCTCACGATCTTTACCTGCGGGGGCGCTACTTCTGGAACAAGCGCGGCGAGCAGGGCATCCAGAAGGGCATCGAGTACTTCCGCCGGGCGATTGAAAAAGACCCGGATTACGCCTCGGCGTATACCGGACTCGCTGACGCCTGGGCCTCGCTGGGATTTTCCTTCGACGCCGGAACCATCTCGCCGACCGAGGCGGTTCCCCAAGCCAAGGCGGCGGCTTCCAAGGCGCTCGCGCTCGACGACCGGCTCGCCGAGGCCCACATCTCGATGGCTTTCGTTCGTTTTCTGTATGACTGGGACTGGGCGAAGGCCGAGAAGGAGTTCCAGCGCGCACTCCAGCTCGACCCCGACTACGCCCACGCCCACCACTGGTATTCGCACTACCTTCTAGCGATGGGGCGCGCCGGCGAATCGCTCGAAGAAAGCAAGCGGGCGCTCGAGCTGGAGCCGCTGGACGCCATTCTCAATACGCATCTCGGCTGGCATTATTTGTACTCCCACCAGTACGACCAGGCCATCGAACACCTGCGGCATGCCCTCGAGATCGACCCCGGCTATTTCCATTCCCAGCGCGAAATCGGCCGCGCTTATGCCCAAAAGGGAATGTATCGGGAAGCCATCGCCGCGCTGCACAAAGCGCTGCGACATGCCAAGGAAGACGGCTTCGCGCTGGCCAGCCTCGGCTACACTTACGCCGCAGCGGGCCAGCGGGACGATGCGCAGCGCCTGCTCGACGAAATGCAGCAGCTCGGCCGCCGCCGCTATATTTCCCCTTACTTCCCGGCTGCCATCTACGCCGGCCTGGGCGAGAACGGCCGGGCGCTCGACCAGCTCGACAAGGCCTGCCAGGAGCGCGCCGATGCACTGGTGTATCTCAGAGTGGAGCCCATGTTCGGTGGCCTTCACGCCGACCCGCGCTTCGCCGGCCTGTTGAAAACAATCGGCCTGTAAGCAAATCCCCCGTTTCACCGCTAGTCACTTCCCTTCTGGCAGGCCGGGGCGCATGTTACTGGAGGAACACACTCCAATAAGGGGGGTTGGTCATGACCGGAACCAGAAAAGCTTTGGCAGCAGCCTTTTTTGCAGTCTTTTCCTGCGGTGCGGCGCTGGGGCAGGTGACTGTCCTGCAATTGCAGGTCGATAATTTCCGGCACTACACCTACGACGTCACCGACTACTCGAAGTTCGCCACCGGCGCGGCCGAGACCACGGCGGTCAACGCCAAGAACTTTAGCACTCGCATCTGCTTCGCCGACATCGTGGCCGTGAACGGCAAGCCGGTCAAGGGCACGCAGGTGCTGCGGGTCACCGGGGTGGGTCTCAGTCCCAACCCGACGCCCGGGCAAGCCATCGCCGACACGGCTCGGAGGGGCTATGCCGACTCGGTCTTCGATATCATGCAGGCCGACGGCACGCCTGTTGGGTCCATCACGTACATCGGACTTGTTGGAGGCGCGCCGCCGCCGGGCGCGCCGCTGGATTCGACGTTAGCGGGCAATTTCGTGGTCACCGGCGGCACCGGAGCTTTTCTCGGCGTGCGTGGCGAGCTGACCGCCATGGACCCGCCGGGCCCCCCCGAACACGCTGCCTCGGTGACCGAGGATCCCTCCAACCGGCGGACATACACCACCAACGCCACTCATCACTTTATTCTGCACCTGATCCCAATGACCTCGCCGCAGGTGGTAGCGGCCTCGAACGGTCCGGCGATCGTGCATGCCAGTGACTTTTCGCTGGTGACAGCAGCCAAGCCGGCCAAGTCGGGCGAGATTCTTTCGCTCATCGCCACTGGCCTCGGCCCCACGCGGCCCGGCGTCGATCCAGGGCAGCCGTTTCCCGTCAGCCCCTTGCAGCTCGTCAACTCGCCGGTGGACGTGACGGTGAACGGTGTCGCGGCGCAGGTCCTTTACGCCGGCGGCTATCCGGGTAGCACCAATGCCTATCAGGTGAACTTTCAGCTCCCCTCCGGCGTCACGCCCGGCTCGGCGAGTCTTCAGATCAGCGCGGCGTGGATCGCCGGGCCGCCGGTGAGCTTCGCGGTACAGTGAACGTCGGGATAACCGAGAGCCGTCGCGCCCGAGAAAGTGTGGAGCGTCTTGCTACCCGGCCGCCGCGAGCGCCTGCCGGATCGCGATGGCGCGGGCGGTGAGGGCGTCCGCCTCGGCGGTCTTCCCCGCCCGGTTCAGCATGGCCGCGTGCCGCTCGAGAGACTCCGCAATCTCCGGGTGCTCGGCGCCGAGCAGCGCTTCCTTTTGCTCCCGCGACTGCTCGTAGAGCGCCGCAGCCTCCCCCACTCGCCCCTGCGCGTCCCGCAGCTCGGCGAGCGTCCCCAGGCCGTACCCCAACCGCCGGTCCTGCTTTTTCTCCCAAATCCGGTTGGCGCGCTCGACCGTTTCCTCGGCTGGCGCGAACTGCTTCTTCCTGACCAGCAGGTAGGCTAGGTTGTTCAGCGTCATCGCGAGATCCGAGTGCTCCGGCCCCAGCTTGGCCTCCCGGATCGCCAGCGCGCGCCGATAGTATTGCTCGGCCTCGTCCAGCGTTCCTTGTCGCGCATGGACGACGCCTAGATTCGAAAGGACCTGGGCCACCAACGGGTCGCCGGTCCCAAGCACTTTCTCGCGAATCTGCAGTGCGCGCTGATAAGCCTGAATCGACTCCTCAAAGCGTTCCCGGCGCATCTCCGCGTTGCCCAAGTTGAGGAAAGCTGCCGCCGCATCGCGCGAGCGGCCGCACGCCTCAAAAATTCCGGCCGACTCCGCAAACAGAGACGAGGCCGCCGGGAAATCTGCGTGCCGGAGATGCACCAGGCCGAGTTGATGCAGCGCCTCCGCCGCCGCCGGCGACGGCCGGCCTCCTGCCTTTCGCCAGCAGTCGAGCACGGCGTTCAGCAGCGGGACGGCGGCGGCGTAAGCTTGGCGGTCGCGGCGGGGCTTCTCCAGCAGCTTGCTCGCGTATCGCAACACCACCAGTGCTGCACCGCTTCCCCCGCCGGAACCGGCTTTGTCTCCCAGCCCTGCGAGCAGTTGCCGCCGAACCTCTTCCGCCTCCGCCGGCCTCTGCTGGAGCGAATAAAGCCAGGCTAGGTGGTAAAGCGTGATCGCCATGTCTCGCCGGCGCTCGAACCACACCCGCCGGGCCTCCGCGTGGGCCGCCCGAAAAAACTGCTCCGCCTGCGGATACAGCGCGTGCTCGACGGCTGCGTAGCCTTTCGCGCAGAGGCGATGACAAATCCGGTTCCGGAGCGTCAGCCGCCGCCACACGTAGAATGTCCCGAGCAGCAACACCAGGCTCAGCGTGATCGGAAGAGAATTCCAGAGCGTGTACGTGTCGGAATGGTACACCAGGTAATAGACGTGCGCCACCGCCAGGGGAGCGAGCAGGCAGCCAAACAGGAACCAGACCGCCCGGGCCGCCACTCCCCTCCAGCCCGTTTCATCGGGCCGCTCAATCACGCGGAGCAGCGCCAGGGCGACGCCGACCGTCAGCGCCGCAATAAGGACGAACTCCCAGGAGAAAGCGGCGCCGAGACCGCGAGACCACACCACCGGCGCCCACACCACCAGGACCCCAATTAGAATCGCCCCTATTCGGACCAGCGTTTGCTTGGTGAGCATCTCGAAGGTTGGCCCCAACCTGGCGACGGTCGCGGCCGGCAGCCATTCTAGCGCATCCTTCCCCCGGGCTTCCGGCAGACCGCCGCTGATGCCATTACGCGTGGCGCCGACCGCCCATCAGCCCGAGCACGCGATCCGCGGCCTGCACGCCGCGATACTGCGCCTCTTCGAAAATCGAGAAGCCGCTCAGGTCGGAGTTGGCCAGGAAGAGATTCGGCGCCAACCCAGGCGCAGTGTGCTCCGCCAGGCGCCGGCGCTCCTCGGAAAAGATGAAGCCAACCCGCGGCCGCACCATGGCGTGGCCGAGCCGCATGATATCGATCCGCGACACGCAGGAGCGGATGTCGGGGTGGGCGCGCGCCAGATCGTTCAGGATTGCCTCTCTCCAGTAGCCCCAATCGTGATCGAGCAGCAGGCGGCGACCTTGGGCGGGCGCGGCTGGCGCGAGCGCCCAATAATACGTCCAGACCGTGCGCTCTATGTGGGTGTGCAGCGTCTGATGCGTGGCCACCACGTAGCCCAGCCCCGGCGAGTCGTAGATCACGTTGTCCCAGGCGGGCTCACTGTCCTGCTCGCGCGGGAAGCGGTCGAGCGTGAGGTTGGCCGTGAGCCAGGGCGAGTACTCGAACCGCCGCACGGGTGGGAAGCCCTCGACAACGTAAGGTAAAATGAATGTAGGGGCGGCGAAAATCACGGCTTCGGCCAGGTATTCTGTTGATTCTGTGAGGACCCGCCAGCGGCGCGGCGGTCTCGGAGCGGGCGGCTCGAGGCGGTACGCCACCGAGTTAATTTGCACGAACGAACCCAATTTGGCCAGCAATTGGCGCACGATCCAGCCGTTGCCTTCGGGCCACGTCAGCGGGCCTTTCTCCTCCGGCTCGCGCGAGGCAAAGTAATGGACACCGGCCCAGGCCGAGACGTCAGCCGCCGGAGCGCCGTAGTCGTCGCGCGTGGCGTAGTTGATGTACCAGTTGAGGTGGGGTGAGTCAAATCCATCATTCTTAAGCCACTTGTCGATTGATATTTGGTCGAGCGCGAGCGCCTGACGGTCCGCGTGAGCCGAGCCCAACTCCATCGGGATGGTGAACTGGCCCGAACCGCGGAACTCCGCCATGCGCCGCTCGAAGCGCTGGAACTGCTCCCGGTCGCGGGCGGTAAGGCCGATGCTGGGCTCGATGCCGTACTGCCAGCGGCCGTAAAGGAACAGCCGCTCTTGCGGCGAGAAGCACAGGTCACGCTCCTCCCATTGACCGCCGTGGAGCACGCCGAACTCTTCGAACAGCTCGCGAACCAGCGCCGCGCGCTTGCCCGGCACCGGAACATAGTGCGCTGCCCACGGGAACCGGCTGATCTCGTTCTCCCCCCAGCGGGAGTTTCCCCCGGCCTGCTTCTCCATTTCGAGAACGACAAAATCGCGGAAGCCGCGCTTCTCGAGCCGCCACGCGGCAGAAAGCCCCGCCATCCCGCCCCCGACGATCACGACCGGAATCTTCACCCTCCGCGACGGCGCGGCGAACGGGAGACGGTCGCGGAGCCTGTGGCCGATCACCTGGGCTTCGTTGACGAACGAGCCGGCGACGGGCCGGTCGGTTTTGCGGGCCAGGCCGATGAGCGCCGCGCCGAGGAACTGCCGGCGGGTCGGCTGCCGCTTCCTCAGTGCGCGATCTCGCTCCATTCCTTCTCGTAGTAGCGCACCAGCACCTGGTTGTTGAGGCGGTTCGGCTCGGCCTCCACGGGCAGCATGTCGTTGGGAAACTGGAACAGGGGGGCGACGTCTCGCGCGGAGAGAAAGCGCAGGCCGTCGGGGAGGCGCGCCGGAGGCTCGTAGGGCGTCGTGCCCGCCAGCACGAAGCCCCACTCGCCGAACGAAGGTACATACACATGATAGGGATACGTCCGCAAACCCGCCT
>DASQHK010000292.1:0-2810 GCA_035632135.1 Bryobacterales bacterium | reverse complement strand
CCGCTCGCCGTGAAAGACAAAATCATCGTCGGCATCGCCGGAGGCGAATACGGTGTGCGCGGCCTGCTCGATGCCTACGACGCCAAAACCGGCAAGCGCGCCTGGCGCTTCTGGACCATCCCCGGCCCCGGCGAGCCGGGCCACGAAACCTGGTCGGGCGAAAGCTGGAAGACCGGGTCCGCGGCCACCTGGGACACCGGCTCCTACGACCCCGACCTCAATCTCGTCTACTGGGGCACCGGCAACCCCGGCCCCAACTACAACGGCGCGGGCCGCGCCGGCGACAATCTCTACTCCGCCAGCCTGGTCGCCCTCGACGCCGACACCGGCAAGCTGCAGTGGTATTTCCAGTTCACGCCCCACGACGTTCACGACTGGGACGCCAACCAGATCCCGGTCCTGCTCGACCATCCGTTCCGCGGCGCGCCGCGCAAGCTCGTCGTCACCGCCAACCGCAATTGTTTTCTTTATGTCTTAGATCGACAATCGGGCCAATTTCTGCTCGGCAAACAATACGTGAAGCAGACCTGGGCCCAGGGCCTCGACGATCGCGGCCGCCCGATCCTGCTGCCGGGCCGCTCGCCGTCACTCGAAGGCACGCCGGTTTATCCCAGCCTGCACGGCGGCACCAACTGGTTCAGTCCGACTTACAGCCCCGACACCGGCCTGTTCTACGTCGCCGTGCGCCAGGAAGGGACGATTTTTTTCAAAGGCGACGCCGTCTACACGCCCGGCGCGATCTACGTCGGCGGCAGCTTTCGCGGCATCCCCGGCGAAGAGCCGTCGGGGTCGGTGCGCGCCTTCGAGGTCGAAACCGGCAAGCTGCGCTGGCAATTCCCGTTGCACTCGCCGCCCTGGGCCGGGCTTCTCTCCACAGCGGGGGGCTTGGTTTTCGGCGGCTCGAACGAGGGCTATGTCTTCGCCCTCGACGCCGCCACCGGCCAGCCGCTGTGGCGCTTTCCCGCCGGCGGCGCCATCTTCGCCAACCCCATCAGCTACCAGAGCGACGGCCATCAGCACATCGCCATCGCCGCCGGCCACGCCCTGATCTCGTTCGCGCTGCGGTGATACGATAACCCACGTGCCGCGCGCCGCCGGGAAACCCTACTGCATCGCCATCGCCGGGGGCTCCGGTTCGGGCAAGAGCTGGCTGACAAATCATCTCGCCGCGCGCCTCGCGGCCACCGTTGTCGCGCTCGATTCCTATTACCGCGACCTGTCGGCGCTGCCGCTCGCCGAGCGCGCCGGGCAGAACTTCGACGCGCCCGAAGCGCTCGACTGGGACCTCCTCGTGCCCCAGCTCGAAACACTCGCCCGGGGCCGTGCCATCGAAAAACCGCTCTATGATTTCTCCGTCCACGCGCGCACCGGCCGCAGCGAGCGCGTCGAGCCCGGCGCGTTTCTCATTGTCGAAGGATTATTCGCTCTCTACAGCGAGCCGGTGCGCGCGCTGTGCGGCGCCAAGGTGTTCGTCGAAACCGCCGGCCCGGTCTGCCTCTCGCGGCGGATCGCTCGCGACGTCGAGGAGCGCGGCCGGACGCCGCAGTCGGTCGTCGCCCAATACCACGAAACCGTCCAGCCGATGTATGAGAAGTATATACTCCCCACGCGCGCCTTCGCCGACCTGATTGTGAGCGGGGAAGAGCCGGTCGAGGCGCTGGCCGGCGCGGTCCTCGCCCGCATCGGCGTCGCCGCGCGCTGATCGCGCTCACGGCGCCGGGGGCGCACCCAGGGCCTGATCGAGATCCTCGCACCAGGTCGCTTCCAGACGGCTCACTATCGCGGCCAGATTCTCCAGCACCTGCTTGAGCAGGGCCTTGGTATGCACCGGATACTGCCCCAGGTCGGGGCCGGCGCGCGGAGGCACGTGCAGCCGGAACGAGCCCTTCTCCGTCACCAGGACTAAGAAACAAACGATGTCCCTCGTCATCGGCGTCACATCAAAGTTGAGGAGCAGCGACCGGCCGTGTCGTGTCTTCTTGGAAAGCTGGTAGAGGCCCCGGTCCTTGACAAGCGAGACTTGCCAGCCGCCCGGGCCGCACGCCGCCGCCATCACCGCCTTGATCTGCCCCCGGGGCTCTCGCGGCCCGAACAGGATTTCTCTCGCCGGAAGCAAGTGGTGCGGCAGCGAAAGCGCTGCAATGGTCTCGTTGAGTTTGCTGCGGTGGCGTTGGTGAATCTTGTCGAGTTCCCCGCGGCTCGCCGGCTCGGCCGCACCGGGCGTGTCTCCGGGAGGCGGCTCCGGCACTTGCAGGCGCTGCTCCCGTTCCGCGGGCCCCAGCAACGCCAGCACTAGTGCCAGGCCGGCAGAAATGGAATCGACCGGCTCGTCTTCCGCAGCCGCTTCCGGCCACTGTGCGATGACCATCAGTCGCAGGCCGCCCGCGCCGGTTCGCTGCAGCAGGACCGACGATGCCAGATACGTCATCGTCGGGAATCGCGCCGAATAGGGAGTGCGTCCGGCGTCCGGCCGGCGCGGAGCCTCCGCCGGAGCAATGCCGTCGATCCAGCCCACCGGCCCCCAGATCACGCTGCCGCCACCAAATGAAAATTCCTCGGGCACTCCTGCGAAAAGTTCCCGCAGCACTTCGAGCGACGGCTGCTTCCCGGCGGCTCGCGGGTTCTCGGCATCCCAGGATTTGTCGAAGTTGGAAAGCCCGGCCATTTGCGCCGGCCTCGCCCAGTTCCGCGCACCCGGCGCGGCTAGGGCGAGATCCGCCAGCGCGGGAAATCGCTGGAGCGCTTTTTCAGCGGCAGAACGTTCGGCGGAAACATCTTCCAGGAAAAACCGGATCGGCACGTCGCGGAAG
>DASQHK010000291.1:0-2181 GCA_035632135.1 Bryobacterales bacterium | reverse complement strand
CGGAGCGGCGCGGGTCCCCCGCCCCGGGCGCAGCGCTCGTGAGCCGCCTCGGCGGCCCGCCCGCTGCCGGAACGATCCAAATGCCGCCCTGGCTGGCGTAAGCGATCCTGCTTCCGTCCGGCGACCAGCTCAGGCCCGCCTTCGCGCCGGTCGTGCTGGTCAGCGTCACCGGCCAGCCGCCGTCCGATGGCATCAGCACAATCTGGCTCTCCCAGCTCAGCGCAAAAGTTTTTCCATCCGGCGAGAGAGCGGCTTCGCCGGCGGCGCGAACCGAAAGCAGGTCTTCGAGTGTGACCGGATAGGTCTGAGCGCGACCCAGGGTAGGCAGCAGGCAAACCGCGGTTACCGCCGCCGCGGCCAGCGCCCGCAGCTTTGGAGCGAGGACTCGCACAAGAACCTCCTCTGCAAGAAAACAACGGCAAGGCCCGCCGGCGCAGCAAGCGCTAGAACATCTTCGGGCCGATTTCCATGCCCAGCGCGATCACGTCGTCCACGGGCAGGCCGGCCTTCCTGGCATGTTCCTTGCATGCCTCCGCATTCGGGGCCTCGAACTCACAGAACGAATGTTTGCCGTCCGCCGTGATGTGGCTGCGGATCCACTCCATCCCCATCTGGCCGCACACGGTCTTTACCTGCTTGCCCACCGCGTCCAGTTGCTCGGCGTTCAGCGGCGGCAGAGTCCTCGTGACTAGGTAGCGAGCCATCGTAATCCTCCTTCCGCGCGATTCAGTCTAACACCGTGCCCGCGCGGCAATCATGATACCCTACGGAGCCTCCACCGATCGCATGAGCGTCGTCATCGGACTTGACATCGGCGGCACCAAGCTCGCCGGCGGCGTGCTCGCCGCCGACGCCCGCCTGCTCGCGCGCCGCGAGCGCCCCACCCGCGCTGCGGAAGGTGTGGACGTCTCGCTCGGCGAAGTCTACGGGTTGCTCTCCGAGCTGGCCGCAGCCGCCGCCGAACACGGCGCCCTCGCCGGCATCGGCATCTGCGCGCCCGGCCCGCTCAATCCGGAAACCGGCTTCATCTTCAACCCCACCAACATGCCCGGATGGGTTAACATCCCGCTGGCAGAGGAAGTGTCGCGCCGGTTCGGCGTCCCTTGCCGCGTGGAAAACGACGCCAACGGCGCCGGGCTCGGCGAGGCCGTGTACGGCGCAGGACGCGGCTTCCGAAGCGTCTTCTACGCCACCATCAGCACCGGCATCGGCGCCGGCATCATCCTCGACGGCCGCGTCTATCACGGCAAGAACGGCGCCGCCGGCGAGGGCGGCCACGTCTCGATTGACTACCGCAGTCCGGTCGTCTGCAACTGCGGCAGCATCGGCTGCATCGAGGCCCTGGCTTCGGGCTCCGCCATCGCTCGCCGCGCGCGCGAGCTGGCCTGCGAGCGCCCGGAAACGAAAATGCTGTCAATTGCTGGTGACGCGAGCCGCATCACCGCCGAGATCGTTGCCCGCGCCGCCGCTCAAGGCGACCCGCTCGCCGCGCACCTCATCGAGGAGACCGCCGAGATGCTGGGCGCCTGGCTGGGCAGCGTCGTCAGCCTGCTCGATCCCGACATCATCGTCATCGGCGGCGGCGTCAGCAAGATCGGCGAGCCGCTGTTCCGCAAAATGCGCGAGACCATGCCCCGCCGCACCATCAACCCGTTCGCCTCGCAGACGCCCATCGTGTCGGCGCAACTGCAAAGCGACGCCGGCATCCTCGGCGCCGCCGCCGTGATCCTCAGCCGCTGACATGCCTGAGCTGCCCGAAGTGGAAGCGGTGTGCCGCCAGGTGGCCCGCGCCCTCGACGGCCGCTTGGTGATCAGCACCCACGTCTTGCGCCGCCGCTTCTGCGCCCCGCAGACGCCCGCACAGTTCGCCCGCGCCGTCGCCGGCCGCCGGTTCCTCGCCGCCGAGCGGCGCGGCAAGAACATTCTGATTCACCTCGATGGCATCACCCTGCTGCTCCATCTGCGCATGACCGGAAACCTCTATGCCATCGAGGACGCGCGGCTGCGCGCGGCGAGCGTCGCCGGTTACTTGGTTCTCGATGACGGCCGCGCCCTGGTGTTCGACGATCCTCGCGGCCTCGGCGTCATGCGCGTTTTAAACCCTGCCCAGCTCGCCGGGCTGCTTCGTTCCATCGGTGTTGATCCGCTTTCACACGAATTTACGCCGGAGCGATTCGCATC
>DASQHK010000290.1:0-2639 GCA_035632135.1 Bryobacterales bacterium | reverse complement strand
GTTACCTGGCCCGGCATCCGGCGCCGGAAATCGGCCTGGACGTGTTCGCCCGAAACCGGAGCGCCACTGCGTGGTACCGGCGGCTGGGCTTCGAGCAGCGCACCCGGCTGGGCTGGTGGATATCAGTTAGAGGCGTGCGCGCCGCGACGGCCCGGCCTCCCGCCGCCGTCGCGGCCGCCGCCGCGCGCCAGCACCGGGCCTGGGGCTTCTCGCAGCTCGCAGCCCGGACGGGGGCCGGGCGTTATCAAGTGGGCCGTCTTTACGCTCCATTTTTCCGGCTCACCGATCCACGGGCCGCCGCGGACCCGGACCTTCTTGCCGCTTTGGCCCGCCTCAACCCGCGTCGCCGGCTGCTGCTCATCGCGCCCGCGTCCTCGGCTTGGCCGGGCCGGAGGCCGGGCTGGGAGCAAGTGGCCCAGAGCCGGCGCCTGCGGGCGAGATCCGCCGTCCTCCTCAGCCGGCTGGCCGCCGCCCGTCAGGCGCGGCGCGTCACAGCACCGGCAATCCTGGAGCTGGAGAATCCGGAACGGGAGAAAGCGCGACACCTATTATGACGATCGAGTCGATGCAACTGATTCCGGCTTCCGCCGAAAGCGATTGGAACCGCGCAATCGAGACCACGCCGCACGATTTCTACCACACCGCCGCGTACCACCGCTTCTCCCAGGACTGCGGCGAAGGCGAAGCGTTCCTGGCTGTGTACGGCAGCGCCCGGCGCTATCTCGCCTGGCCCTATCTGCTGCGGCCGCTCGGCTCGGGCGAGCTGCGCGATGTGACCTCGGTCTACGGCTACGCCGGCCCGCTGGCGTTCGGCTGCGCCCCCGGCGATCCCTTTCTCGATCGTGCCCGCGACCGGATCGGCCGGCTGTGGCTCTCGCAGAAGGTGGTCACGGTCTTCACGCGCTTTCACCCGCTGCTCGAAAATCATCGCTGGGCGGAAGGCGCACCCTGGGAGCCGCCGCTCCGCGCACCGCTTGTTCCCGGCGGCGGCGTGCACGCCGGCGGCGTTTCCGTCTCGATCGACCTTACTCGCCCGGAAGCCGCCACCTGGCACGACTACCAGTCCGGCCTGCGCAACCGCATCCACCACGGCCGCCGGCTGGGCCTGGCCAGCGAAATCGACGAGGGCTGGAGTCATCTGGAAGACTTTGTGCGTTTCTATCACGCCACCATGGAGCGCAATCATGCCCTTTCCTACTACTTCTTTTCTCTCGATTATTTCCGGCGCTTGCGGCAGGCGCTGGGCGCCCACGCTTTCCTCCTGCTGGCGCGGCTCGGGGGCGAAATCGCCGCCGCGGGCATCTTCATCGAATACGCCGGCAGTGTGCAAAACCACTTCTGCGTGAATAATGAACAATACCTCCGCCTGGCTCCGTCAAAGGTCCTGCTGGACGATGTCCGGCGATGGGCGCAGGAGCGCGGCAATCACGTCTTCCACCTGGGGGGAGGGCGCGGCGGGCGGCAGGATTCCCTGTTCGGCTTCAAGGCAGCGTTCTCCCGCCGCCGGCACCTGTTCTACACCGGCCGCTGGATCCTCGACCCCATCGCCTACCACGCTCTCTGCGCCGGAATCCGGGCGGCGCCGGACTTCTTCCCCGCTTACCGGGCGCCGCTGGCGGGCCAGGAAGGGTTGCGCGCCATATGATGGTTTCCTCCCTTGTCGCTGACCGCGCTGCGGCCGCACCCGCCGCGCAAGTGGCCGAGACAGAGACGCCCGCCGTCTTCGGCGGCCGGCCGTTGTTCGACGAGTCTTTGCCCATCGCGCGGCCTCTGCTGCCCCCGGCGTCCGAGATCCTGGAGCCCTACCGCAAGGTGATCGAAAGTGGCACGCTGACCAACGGCGAAATGGTCCGGAAGCTCGAAGCCGCCGCCGCGCAGCACCTGGATGTGCCGGAGTGTGTGGCCGTCTCCAGTTGCACCTCCGGCCTCATGCTGGTCGAGCGCTGCCTGGGTCTCGCGGGTCGCGTGATCGTTCCGAGCTTCACCTTTTTCGCCACCGCCCACAGCCTGCTGTGGAACAATCTCGAACCTGCGCTGGCCGACTGCGACGAGCGAAGCTGGAACCTCGATCCGGCGCGGGTGGAGCGGGCCATCGGGCCCGGGGTCTCGGCGATCCTGGCGGTGCACCTCTACGGCAATCCGGCCGACACCGCCGAGCTGGAGCGGATTGCGGCCCGGGCCGGCGTGCGGCTGATCTTCGACGCCGCCCACGCGTTCGGCGCGGCCCGGGACGGCCGCCCGGTGGGCGGCGCGGGCGACGCCGAAGTCTTCAGCCTCAGCCCCACCAAGCTCCTGGTGGCCGGCGAAGGGGGCCTCATCGCCACCCGCAGCCGCAAGCTGGCCGCCGCCCTGCGCGCCGCGCGCAACTACGGCGATGCCGGCGATTACGATTGCCGCGAACTCGGCCTGAACGCCCGCCTGAGCGAATTTCACGCCGCCCTCGCCCTGGCCTGCCTGCCGCTGGTGCCCCGCCACGTGGAGCGCCGCCACCGCCTCGCCTGTGTCTATGAGCAATATCTAGGGAAGGAGCCGGGCCTGACCCTGCAAGAAATCCGGCCCGCCGACCGCTCCACGCGCAAGGATTTCTCCATCTCGATCGACGAGCCGCTCTTCGGCGTTTCGCGCCGCTTTCTGGAGTT
>DASQHK010000289.1:0-2272 GCA_035632135.1 Bryobacterales bacterium | reverse complement strand
ATCCTGTTCAGCGTATTCGGCGAGCTGGTGTTCAACCGCGGGCCGGCGGGCATCGGCGCCATCTGGGGCTCGGCCGGCGTCGGGCTGCTCATCGGCGGCTTCCTCGCCCACCGGATGGCCAAGCGCCTGACCTTCGAGGGCTACAAGAAGACGATCCTGGTCTGCTTTCTACTGCACGGAACCTTCTATGTCGTGTTCAGCCAGATGCGGGTGTTCGGGCTGGCGCTGCTCGCCATTCTGCTCTCGCGACTGGTGATTGCCATCAGCTCGGTGCTCAACTTCAGCCGCCTGCTGCACACCGTGCCCGACCAGTTTCGCGGCCGCGTGTTTGCGACCGTGGAGACCATGGTGTGGTCGACCATGATGGTTTCCATGATGCTGGCGGGCATTGGATCGCAGTACTACAGTCCGCGCACCATAGGCGCCATCGCCGGCGTGCTATCCTCCACCACGGGGATCTTCTGGGCCTGGGCGCACTTCACCGGGCGGCTGCCCGAGCCGGCCGGGCAGGGCGTGGAAGAGGACGAGGTGGAGATTCATGGCGAGGCGGTGGTCTAACCCGTCCTGGCGTCAGGGCGCGGCGGTGGCGGGGTGGTTGCTGCTGGCGGTGCTGGCCCGGGCCGATGTTCCCAAGCTCCAGCCGCGCGGCTACGCCAACGACTACTCCGGGGTGCTCAGCGCCGCGGCCATCGCCCGCGCCGACGCGCTGGGCGCGGAAGTCGAGCGCAAGACCGGCGCGCAGATGGCGGTGGTCCTCGTCAAGTCGCTCGACGGCGAGCCGATTGAGGACTACGCCAACACGCTCGCCCGGCGCTGGGGCATCGGCCACAAGGACAATCGCGGCGTCCTGCTGCTGCTGGTGACCGGGGAGCGCCGCAATCGCATCGAGGTCGGCTACGGCCTGGAGCCGATCCTGCCCGACGGCAAGGTCGGCGGTATTCTGCGCGGCCTGCGCCCATTTCTACAGCAAGGCAATTACGACGCCGCCGTGCTGCAGGCGCTCAGCCAGATCGCCGGCGTCATCGCGCAGGAGGCCGGTGTTACGCTGGATGGGAAAGTGTGGCAGAGGCCGCCGCCGATCGCGGAGTACGAGCGCAGTCCGGTCAACCTGCCGTGGTGGATGATCCTGCTGGGCGCCGCCGGGATCATCTGGTTTTTCTTGAAGACGGGCATCAACCCGCTCTTTCTGCTGTGGGGTATGGGCGGCTGGGGCGGCGGCTCAGGCCGGCGCGGTGGAGGCGGCGGCTGGGGCGGCGGCGGCTTTGGCGGGTTTGGCGGCGGTGATTTCGGCGGCGGCGGCGCATCGAGTAATTGGTGAAGCGAAGTGGCTCGCCTCGACAGGCGGCGCGTCGAGCGACTCCCGCCGCCGCAGGCCGCGGCGCCGCGAGCGCAGAGCTTGGTGAGAACAGCAGGAAAGAAGCTATGGAAGGCCTCTTGCGCGGATCAGTGGACCGGCTGAAGGCGTCTCACGGCGGCGAGTTGCTCTCGAAGCGGCCCGCCTTGCGCTTCCTCGCCCTGTTACTGGCGGCGTCAGCACTGGCCTGGGCCGATGTTCCCAAGCTCCAGCCGCACGGTTACACCAACGACTACGCGGGCGTGCTCAGCCCCGGAGCCATTGCCCGCGCCAACGCCCTGGCGGCCGAAGTCGAGCGCAAGACCGGCGCGCAGATGGCCGTCGCCGTCGTCAAGTCGCTCGATGGCACGCCGATCGAGGATTACGCCAACACGCTCGCCCGGCGCTGGGGCATCGGCCACAAAGACAATCGCGGCGTCCTGCTGTTGCTCGTCACGCAGGAGCATCGGAACCGCATCGAGGTCGGCTACGGCCTCGAGCCGATCCTGCCGGACGGCAAGGTCGGCGGCATCTTGCGCGACCTGCGGCCCTACCTGCGAGCGGGCAATTACGACGACGCCGTGCTCCAGGCGCTCAGCCAGATGGCCGGCGTCATCGCGCAGCAAGCCGGCGTGACGCTCGACACGTTCAGGCTGCGGCCGCCGGCCGCGCAATTCCAACGCCGCTATGTGCCCGCCGCGTGGGTCGGCGTTGCAATCTTTTTTATCTTTTGGGGATTCTTCCTCGGTCTTCCTGCCCTTTTCATCCTGCCACTCTTGATCAGGCGGCGTGGCGGAGGCTCGGCTGGTGGCGGCTGGGGCGGGGGCGGAGGCTCGGACAGCGGCGGATCCAGCGACTCTGGCGGGTTTGGCGGCGGTGATTTCGGCGGCGGCGGCGCGTCGAGCAACTGGTAAGTGACGCGGCCCGGAGGGCGAGTAT
>DASQHK010000288.1:0-1517 GCA_035632135.1 Bryobacterales bacterium | reverse complement strand
AACGGAATGCACGTGTTCGGCGCGACGCTGCTTGCCGCGGCGGCTGCGCTGGTCGTGGCTGCTTATTTTTCCGTGAGCCGCGTGGAAGTGGACGGCACGACCGAAGTGGCGGCGCTGGTGGTGCTGGCCGCCGGGGCTCTGGCCGGCATGCAGCAACTGAAACTCGCGAGCGCCGTGATCGGCGTGACGGCGCTGCTGCTGGTCGAAAAATCCCGGCTGCACGCGATGGTCGCGCGCATTGACGACGCCAGCCTGCGGGCGGGCATTCGTTTTGCGGTGATGGCTGTCGTGATACTCCCGTTGCTGCCCGCGGGCCCCTACGGCCCTTTGGGCGGCATCCGGCCGCGCCAGCTCTGGGCGCTTGTGCTTTTCTTTTCCGGCTTGAGTTTTGCGGGCTATATCGCGCGGCGGATTGCCGGAGCCCGGCGCGGCTATTCCATCGCCGGGATTCTGGGCGGCATCGTTTCTTCCACCAATGTGGCGTTTACGTTCGCCCGGCTCAGCCGCAGCGATGCGGATTCAGGGCAATCGCTGGCGCTGGGAGTGATTGGCGCGTGCGCCGTGATGTACGTTCGCGTGCTGGTGTCCACGGCCGTGCTGAACGCCGCGGTGGTTCTGCCGCTGCTGCTCTATTTCGCCGCGCCGTTTCTGGCCGCCGGCTTGTTTTCCTTGTGGGGCGCCAGGAAATATCACGATACGGCGACGCCCGAGAAAGCTCCGGCGAACCCGCTGCAATTTTCCGCCGCGCTGCAAATGGCCGTGCTGTTTCAGATCGTGCTGTTTGTCGTGCGCTGGGCGCAGGGCGCGTGGGGACAAACCGGCGTGCTCGTATCCGCGGGGGTCTTCGGCCTGACGGACATGGATGCGCTGGTCGTCTCGATGGCTAAAGATGCGGCGGGACGCCTCGCTCCGGCCGTGATCGCCGAGGCCATCGCCGTCGGCGCCCTCTCCAATACGCTGCTGAAACTCGCCATCGGAGTGGCGTTCGGGCGCGCGCGCTTCCGGCGCTTTGTGGCCGCGGGGCTGGCGGTGGTGGCGGTGGTGTCCGCCGTCTCGCTCGCCTGGCTGCGCTGAAGCACAGATGGAAACGCATGTGACAGGAGTAGCAGCTTGAAGCACAGAATCGCAATCTGGGCAATTGTGGGTTTCTTAGTTGGATGTGGTTGGACGCTATATGCTTTCGCAACGATGCCAGATTACGAGATTCCAATGACCCCAACAGAACGGGTTGTGTGGGCTTTCGCCGTCGCGACTTGTCCGATCCTTCTTGCGGGTGTGTATTTTATTTGGGTTCTCCCGGCAAATGCCGCTACGTATGCGCTGATCGGTTTGATCGTAGAAAAACTGCGCCGAAAATTGAGGCCAGCAAAGTAGTTTTGACTTTCGCTTTTTCTTCGCCTATACTGCTCGGCGGTAGAGGCAACGGGAAGGCGGGTGAGCCCGCGGCCCCATTGCCGTTCAGGGTTCCTCCTTCGGGATCAACCCGGCTCTCACGGACCGCGCCTCACCCGCCCGGA
>DASQHK010000287.1:0-9373 GCA_035632135.1 Bryobacterales bacterium | reverse complement strand
TGGTGGATCTGCACGCCCACGTCTACGTGCACGACCGGCCCGGGCCGCTGTTTCCCGATGACACGGCGCTCCTGGCGGGGACGACGACGGTGGTGGACGCCGGGTCGAGCGGCTGGCGGACGTTCGACGATTTCAAGAAGCGAATCATCGACAAGGCCCAGACGCGGGTGCTGGCGTCGCTGAACATCGTGGGGACCGGCATCACCGGGACCGACGCCGAGAACGATACCAGCGACATGGACCCGCAGAAGACGGCCGAGAAGATCCGGCAATACCCCGACATCATCGTAGGTATTAAGACAGCCCACTACTTGCGGCCGGGGTGGACGGCCATCCAGCGGGCGGTCGAGGCGGGGCGACTCTCGGGCCGGCCGGTGATGGTGGACGACAAGATTTTCACCAACAGCGGGCGTGACACGCGGGCAAAGCTGCTGGATTATCTGCGTCCGGGCGATATGCACACGCACATGTACAACGACCGGCAGATCACGCTGATCGACCGCTTCACGGGGAAGGTGGAGCCCTACATGTGGGAGGCGCGGCGGCGGGGCGTGCTGTTTGACCTGGGGCATGGCGCGGGCAGCTTCCTATGGCCGGTGGCCGCGGCGGCGATGGCGCAGGGCTTTCCGCCGGACAGCATCTCGACCGATTTGCACGCGGCGAATGTCCTGCTGATACAGCCCGACATGACGAACTGCATCTCGAAGTTGTTGAGCCTGGGGATGACACTGCAAGACGCGATCCGGCGCTCGACGATGAACCCGGCGCGGCAGATTCATCGCTTTCCGGAGCTGGGGACGCTGGGCGTGGGGCGCACGGCCGACATCGCGGTGTTCCAGCTCGAGACCGGGGTCTTCGCGTACAAAGACGCGTGGGAAATGAAGCGAATGGGAACGAAAAAGCTGGAGTGCGTGCTGACGGTGCGCGGCGGCAAGGTCGTGTACGACGTGAACGGGCTGAGCTTTCCCGAATGGGACAAGGCGGGCGATTACGGCGTGATCCAGTGAGCGAGCGGCTCGGGCGCCGGGGCGAAGGTCTGATCTTCGGGGTCGATCACAAACCAGAGCGCGGCGCTCACGGCGTAGTAGGCGGCGGAGATTAGCAGGGGTAGGGTCCAGGAACCATATTTTTCGAGCAGCCAGCCGAGCAGGTAAGGCGAGAGCATGCCGCCGACCTGGCCGAGCGAGTTCATTGTGCCGGCGATGGAGCCGGCGTTCTGACGGCCGAGATCGATGCAGGTGGCCCAGCAGACGGCGAGGATCAGGTCGGCGGCGCCGAAGCTCAGGGCGAAAGCGGCAACGCTGAGGGTGTTGTTGCGGGCCAGAGCGGCGACGGCGAGCAGGACCGCGGCGGCGGCAAGACCACACACGCCCGGGATGCGGCGGCCCCAGCGCAGGCCGAGGCGGCGGACGAGCCAGTCGGTCCAGCAGCCGCCCGCGACGTTGGCGGCGGCGCCCATCAGCAGCGGCAGCGCCGCGGCCAAGCCCACTCCCGCCCAAGACATGCCGCGCGCCTGGCGCAGATAGGTCGGCAGCCAGGTGAGGTAGAAGTAGAGCCCGTAGGTGTAGCCGGAATACATAGCGCACAAGGCCCATAGCGTGCGGCTGCGCCAGAGGCGCCGCCAGGGCAGCGTAGGGCGCGCAGGTACCGGGCCGTCGGCGCGAATTTCGGCAAGTTCGGCGGGCGACACTGCGTGGTGTTCTTCGGGACGATTCCGATACCACCAAAGCCAGACCAGGGCCCAGGCCAGACCCAGGCCGGCGAAGGCGAGAAACGTGTGGCGCCAGCCGAGCCGCTGCATCAGGACAATGACCAGCGCGGGGGCGACGGCGCCGCCGAGCCGGCTGCCCATTAACAATAGGCCATTGGCGCGGCCGCGCTCGGACTTGGGGAACCAGCGCAGGACGACCGTGGAGCTGGCGGGGAACGCGCCCGCCTCGCCGGCGCCAAACAGAAAACGGATCGCGAGGAGGCTCGCGTAGCTCCAGGCGAAGGCGGTGGCGGCGGTGAAGATCGACCACCACAGCACGATGCGCGACAACAGCAGCCGCGCGCCGAAGCGATCGGCCAGCCAGCCGGCGGGAATCTCGAACAGCACGTAACCGAGGATGAAGATGCTGAAGACGGCGCCCATCTGGCTGGGCGAGAGCCGCAGGTCGCGGGAGATCGCGCCGGCCATGGTTCCGATGCAGACGCGGTCGAGGTAAGTGACGATGGTGAGCAGAAAGAGCAGGCCGACGACGCGGGTGCGGACGCGCATCGTCAACGTTTCAACTCTTTCAGGCAGTCGTCCAGGATATCGAGCGCCTCGTCCAATTGTGCCTGAGTAATGGTTAGCGGCGGCGCCAGGGTCACGATGTTGCCCATCGTGAGCTTGAAGCTGAGTCCCTTCTCGAGCGCGCGGTACATGACCTGCTCGGCTTCGTCGCAGGCGCGCTGGCGGGTTTCGCGGTCTTTGACCAACTCCATGCCCAGCAGCAGGCCCAGGCCGCGGACATCGCCGATGATTTCATGCTTGGCCATCATGGCGCGGAGACGGTCGAGGGCGTAAGCGCCGAGGGTGGCGGCGTTTTGGAGCAATCCCTCCTGCTCGATGTACTCGATGGCGGCGAGGGCGGCCGCGCAGGCGACGGGATTCTTCTCGTGCGTGTAGTGGCCAAGAGCGCGCTCGGGCGCCACGTCGAGCGAGGCGCGGGCGATGAGAGCGGCGAGCGGGAAGACACC
The DNA here is from genome assembly GCA_035632135.1 of Bryobacterales bacterium. Taxonomy (GTDB): domain Bacteria; phylum Acidobacteriota; class Terriglobia; order Bryobacterales; family JACQDG01; genus DASQHK01. Next base: position 6,649 of record DASQHK010000287.1, on the reverse strand, counting down.
GCCGCCAAGGCCCTTGCCGATGACCAGCATGTCGGGGACGACACGGTAGTGCTCGCAGGCAAACATCTTGCCCGTGCGGCCGAGGCAATGGGGAATTTCGTCGAGGATGAGAAGAGCGCCGTGCCGGTCGCAAGCGGCGCGAATGGTCTCCCAGTAGCCGGGCGGCGGAATGTAGGGCGTGCTGCGGACCGTCTCGCCGATGACGGCGGCGACGTCGGGCTCCTTGTCGAGAATGTAGGCGATGTATTCGGCGCACTTGAGATTGCACTCGTGGCCGCAGCCAAAGGGGCAGTGGGGCGGGTCGGGCGGCGGGGCGTGCTCGCATCCGGGGAGCAGCGGGCCGATGCCGCTGCGGAAGATGGCTTCGCCGCCGACGGAGATGGCGTCGAGCGAGGCGCCGTGAAAGGAGTCCCACAGCGAGATCGTCTTGAAACGACCCGTGGCGGCGCGAGCCAGCTTCAGCGCCATGCCAATCGCCGTTGTGCCGCCTGGGGCGAAAAGAACCTTGTGCGGGCTGCCGGGGGCAAGCTCGGCCAATTTCCTGGCGAGGCGGATCGCCGGGATGTTGGTGTAGCGGCGCGTGCAGAACGGGAGCTGTTCCATCTGCCCGCGGATGGCGTCAAGGACGCGGCGATTGCGAAAACCGACCTGGTGGACGCTGTTGCCGTGAAAATCGAGGAAGCGGCGGCCCTGGAGGTCCTCGAGGCAAGCGCCGTCGCAAGCGCGGAGCACGTCGAGGCATGGCGTGGAGAGTGATTGATGGAGGAAATATTTCGCGTCCTCGTCGAGCCAATGCTGGGTTTCGGCGTCGAGGTTGCGCGCCGCCCACGCGCGGCGGCGGGCTGAAAGATTCAGGTCACCCTCTGACTGATATCTAATGAGATCGTCGGGCGGCGCGGGCATAGGGCCAGTATACGCCAGCGCACGAACGTCTCACCGGCCCCGCGGGAAGCGCCGCCAATTCGCGCTCCAAGCTGCGCTGCTGTATAATTCGGAGCCGGACCGGAGAGGTGAGGACTCATGATCGAGCGTCACATGGTTACCACGGCATTCGAGCTGGATGGATTTCGAGTGGCGCGCAATCTCGGCGTCGTGCGCGGCATCACCGTGCGCTCGCGATCCGTAATCGGCACGCTGGGGGCGTCCTTGCAGACCCTGATCGGCGGCAACATCACCCTGCTGACCGGGCTGTGCGAGAAGACGCGCGACGAAGCGTTTAACCTGATGATCCAGCACGCCGCCGAGCTGGGCGCGAACGCCGTGATCGGCGCGCGTTATGACGCCACCGAAGTCATGAGCGGCGTCACCGAAGTTCTCGCCTACGGCACGGCGGTCCTGGTCGCGCCGGATCGCAGTGCCGGCTGATCACTGTGCCACTCACCAGTACAGCTTCAGCGCCACCTGCATCTGCCGCGGCGTGTTGGCCTGGCTGCTGACCACGCCGAAACTGTTGCTGTCCAGGTTCGTACTCGGCGTCCCAAACTGCGTGCGGTTGAACAGGTTGAACGCCTCCCAGCGGAAGTCGATGCGCTTGTTCTCGGTGATCGAAAACGACTTCGCGAGGCTGACGTTCTCGTTGAACATCGGGAACGACCGCAGCTTGGGGTTATAGCGCGTCACGTTGCCGAACTGGTCGTTGGGCTGCGCCGGAAAGGCCGCTTTGTTGAGGAACTTATCCACGTTCGGATCGAACTTGCCTCCTGCGACCGGCGCGCGCCAGTTGTCATAACTGGTAACGATCGGCCGCGTCGGGCCGTTGAAGATCGGGAACGGATTGTTGCGGGCCAGAGCGATCGGAAAGCCGCTCGCATAACTCTGAATCGCCCCGATCCGCCACCCGCCCAGCACGCGGCTGGCGAGCCCCTGGGAGAGGAACCGCTTCCCGCGCCCCACCGGCAGGTCGTAAAGCGTGTTGAGCTTGAGCGAGTGCGTCTGGTCATATTGGCCGATCGATTTCTCGAGCCTTCGGTTGTACTGATCCTGCGCCGCGCTGCCGGTGGAGTAATTGTCGGAATCGGTCAGCAGCTTCGAGAAAACATAATTCCACTGGAACGTCAGCCCGCTCGAAAACCGCCGCTCGGCCTTCAGCGTCAGCGCGTGATAGGTCGAGTGGCCGCTCTTGTCGCCGCCCTGGCCACCGGTAGTGACCGTCTGGTATTGCGGAAACGGCCGCAGCGCCTGATTCACGGTTCGGAACTGCTGCACGCTCGGATCGGTGAAGTTGGCGTATGGGATCGGAATCCCGGCGGCGCGGGCGGCCGGCGAGTTGATGTCGGAGCGCAGCAGGCTCAGCGCCGCCGCCGCGCCGTACTGCTGAATGAACTGGTTCAGATAAGCGGTCGGCGTCTGGTTGATGTTCACCAGTCCGGTCTGCAAATGCGTGCCGACATTGGCATCGTAGACGGCCTCCAGCACCGTATTGGGCGTGACCTGGCGCTGGGCGGAAAAAGTCCAATACAGGTTTTCGGGCGCGCGAGCGGCGTCCTGCGGCTGCCAATAGTCCACGCTCTGGTTGTTGGCGAACGCGGGGTTGATCTGTGGCGGCAGCGGGTAGGGCGGCAGGCCGTTGTCCACCAGGAATGCGGGCGTGACGTCCTGATTGGCGGAATTGAACCGGTAGAGGCCGATGAACCCGGCATAGTGCCCGCTGCCGCTCACCACCGTGACCTTGCTGAAGGAGCGGCCAAAGGCGGTGCGGAAAGTGGTCTTGCTGTCGGCGGCGAACGCCGCGCCGACTCGCGGCCCAATGCCGCCATACCAGCCCGGCACGAGCGAGCGCGTGTTCTCGCGGCCCGGCCCGAAGCCGGCGAAGCGCAGCGCTCCTGGATAATTGTTCACCGCCGGGTTGGGCCGGTCGGGCGTGAAGTCGGAATACTCGTCCGTGAGCGAAATCGGCGGCAGGGTGAACTCGTAGCGCAGTCCCAGGTTCAGCGTCAGCCGCGACGTGACGTGCCAGTCGTCCTGGACGTAGAGGCCGTGATAGGCGTAACGCTGCGGCACGTAGCGCACCGTCTCAGTGCCGCCGCTGTCGGCCCAGCCGAGCAGGAACGACGCAAACGAGCTGCCGCTGGTGAATGAAGTCGCCCCGGGCACGCTCGTGCCCAGGAAGCTGTAGCCGGCGGCGCCGCCAATTTGCTGCTGCCCGAAGCCGTTGGCCCGCTGGCTGTCGAACGCATAGCCAAACTTGAGCGTGTGCTTGCCGCGGCTGTAGCTCAGGTCGTCCTTGATCGCCCACATGGGCTGCTCGGTCCCGTTGTCGCCGTCGCCGCCCCACCCTTGGAACTCGGTGAACGTGGTCTCCGCGAAGTTCGCGTTGCAGTCGATCACGTTCTTCATGCACACCTTGTTTTTCCAGTTCCCGCCGATGTTCGGTGAAAACGAATCCTTGATGAAATGGTTTCCGCCGATCGAGAAATGGTTCAGCAGGCGCGGCGAGACAGTCCAGTCGTAGCTGAAGCGGTAGATCTCGGTATTGAACAGCGAGCTTTGGCCGTTCCACAGCGGCTCGGGCAGGCCCGGCGGCCCGTCGGCCCCTGGCTCCTGGCGAAAGCGCGTGATGTTGAACAGGAAGCCCAGCCGGTGGTTGTCGTGGATGATGTGATCAACTTTGGCGCTGCCCTTGTCGGTGGGGCTGAGCAGGGTCCCGGAGTTGGAAATGTAGTTGTTGCGCACGTAGGAGATGTCGCCCGGTACAATGCCCGGCCGATTCGGCTTGATCACCGCGCCATAGGGAATCAGCACTTTGCTGAAAGCGGCAAATCGCGACTGGGGAACCTGGTTGTTGGCAAACGGCGTGCGAATCGAGCCGGTTCCATTCGGATTGGGCGCCGTGGTCGCGGGATCGTAAATCTGCAGCAGCTTGTCTTTCGTATCCACCCAATTTGAAAAATCGCCCTGATACATTTCGGGGGTAGGCACACTGAGAATGGTCCCGTTCGCGCCCACGCGGTTGCGAAAGCCCTCGTAAGAGAGGAAGAAGAACGTGCGGTTCTTGCCGTTGTACAGCTTAGGGATGTAGACCGGCCCGCCCAACGTGGCGCCGAAATCGTTCTGCTTGTAAATCGAGCGGCTCGGCGCAAAAAAGCCTCGCGCGTCCAGGTCGTCGTTGCGCAGGAAGTCATACGCGTTGCCGTGCAGGTCATTAGTGCCCGACTTGGACGAGAACGTCATCACCCCGCCGCCGGCCTGCCCATACTCGGCCTTGAAGCCGTTAGTATCGACCGTGAATTCCGTGATGGCGTCGAGGGAGGGCGCGTTGTAAGCGATCTCCACGGTGTTGGCCGAGCGGTTGGTGGTCACGGAGAGGCCGTCGAGCGTGGCATCCCACGCCGCCGCCTGCCCTCCGCCCAGCGCGAGGCCCCCGCCCGAGCCGCGCGATTCCGGCGTGATGCTCACCAAGTCGAACGGGCTGCGCAGCGCGCCGCCCACCACCAGCGGCAGCTCGTCCACCATCCGGTTCTGCACCGAGGCCGAGACCTTGGCTGTCTCGGTCTGGATCTGCGCCACGTCGGCCGACACCTCCACGCTCTCGCTCAGCGTGCCCAGCTCGAGCACCGCGTCGAGCCGCACCGTCGACGCCGCCGCCAACGTCACGTTATCGTGGACGTAGCGCTTGAAGCCCGCCGCGGTGACCGTGACGCGATAAACCCCCGGCGGCACGGGAATGTTGTACTCGCCCGCCGTCGTGCTCTGCGCCACGGTGCGGACGTTGGTGGCAGTCTGTACGGCGCTTACCTCCGCCCCCGGGATCGCCGCCCCGCTCGGATCTTTCACCTGTCCGGTGATGTTGCCGCGCTCCGTCTGCGCCCAGACAGCGGCAGCGGCGCATAAAAACACTGCAACTGTTTTAAGTGTCTTCCGCTCCAAATGCATGTTCGACCCTCGAAATCAGACTGATTGTACTGGAAAGACGCCCGTGGACTCAAGCGTTTTCTTGACGCCCGGCGTTTTCTCCGGCAACCAAAATGGAAAACCGCCGGCCACTGCTCACGCTGTCTCGACCTTCGCGGCGTGCTCGAGGCCGCGCGCCCGAATCTCCTGCTCGCGGATGCGAAACTTCTGCACCTTGCCGGTCACCGTCATCGGGAAGGAATCAACGAAGCGGATATATTGCGGAACCTTGAAGTGCGCGATCCTGCTGCGGCAATACTCGCGGATTTCCTCTTCCGTCGTGGTCTCGCCGGCTTTGAGCTTGATCCACGCGAGCACCGTTTCGCCGAGCTTCAGGTCCGGGAGCCCGACCACGTAAACGTCGGCGATCTTCGGATTGCTGTAGAGAAACTCTTCGATCTCGCGCGGATAAATATTTTCCCCGCCGCGAATAATCATCTCTTTGGCGCGCCCGGTGATGCGGTAATAGCCGTTGGGCTGCATGGTGGCGAGATCGCCCGTGTGCAGCCAGCCGGTCTCGTCCACCGCGCGCCGGGTGGCCTCCGGCTCCTGGTCGTAGCCATTCATCACCAGGTACCCGCGCGTGCACAGCTCGCCCTGCTCGCCGGCAGGCGCCGTTTCGCCCGACCCCGGCGCGGCAATCTTCACTTCGGTGTTGGGCAGCGCGCAGCCCACCGTCGAGACGCGCAGCTCCACGCTGTCATCCACCTTCGACATGGTGATGACCGGCGAGCTTTCCGTCTGGCCGTAAGCGATGGTCATCTCCGGGCAATGCATCTGCTCGACGACGCGCTTCATCACCTCGATGGGGCACGGCGCCCCGGCCATGATCCCGGTGCGCAGCGACGTCAAGTCGAAGCGGCGGAACTCCGGATGCTCGAGCTGCGCGATGAACATGGTTGGCACGCCGTAGATCGTCGTGGCGCGCTCGGCGGCGATGGCCTCGAGCGTCGCCAGGGCGTCGAACTGCGGGGCCGGGAGGATCAGCGTCGCCCCGCTCACCGCCATCAGCAGCGATCCCATCACGCAGCCGAAGCAGTGATAAAGCGGCACGGGCACGCAGACGCGGTCGCGTTCGGTGATTTTCATCGCGTCGCCCACCAGGAAGGCGTTGTTCACCAGGTTGCGGTGGGTCAGCAGCACGCCTTTCGGCGATCCGGTCGTGCCGGAGGTGTACTGAATGTTGGTCACTTCGCCGGGGACCGCCGGCACCGGCGCGAGCGGTTTTCCGTTGTCGAGCATTTGCTTCCACGATTCGTGCCCCAGAAAAATCACGTGCTCCAGCGACGACTCCTGGCCGGCCCGCGCTTCGCCGAGGATCGCGCGGTAGTCGGCCCGCGCGTCTTTCTCGCGCAAGAACAGCGCGCGCATTCCCGACTTCCGCAGCACATAGGCCAGCTCGTGCGAGCGGTACGCCGGGTTCACGTTCACCAGCACCGCGCCCGCCCGCGCGCAGCCCAGTTGCAGCAGGACCCACTCCACGCAATTGGTCGCCCACACCCCGACGCGATCACCCGGCCCGAGTCCCAGCCCCGCCATCCCGCGCGCCGTGCGCTCCACCTCCGCGTCGAGCGCGCGAAACGTGAGCCGCGCGTTCTGGTGGCGCACCACCAGCGCTTCGCGCTCCGGGAATTTTGCCACTGTTTCCCGCAGCGCCTGGTCAATCGTTTTTTCCAGGATGAGAACCTCGGGGCCGCGCGTGTAGCTCAGCATGAGCCGATTTTACATCACGCGTTCCTTGCCCCATAATCGAAGGGTG
>DASQHK010000286.1:0-10668 GCA_035632135.1 Bryobacterales bacterium | reverse complement strand
GGCGACGAACGCCCCCCGCATGTCGGCCTCATACCTGGGGTACGGCAGCTTGTCGGCGTTCAGCCAGATGCGCGCCGGGTCCTTGAACGGCCGCCACGGCGGCTTGGCGCGAATGTCGCCCGGAATCGGCCGCGCGTGCACGGTTTCTTCGTGCAGCTTGTAGCCGGCCTGGTCCGCCAGGGGAATGTCGAAACCGTGCAGCCCCGCCTGGAACGTTTCGCCCTTCGGCCGGTTCCAATGCATCTTGCCGAATACGGCGGTCGTATAGCCGGCCTTCTTGAGCTGCTTCGCGATGGTGGGCTTGTCGGGCGCGAGCGGCGTGGGCAGCCGCGTCACGCCGGCCGCGTGCGGCATCTGTCCCGTGAGGATGGACTGCCGCGACGGCGTGCACACCGGCGCGTTGCAGTAGTTGCGGGCGAAGCGCACGCTTTCGGCCGCAAAGCGATCGAGATTCGGCGTGCGCGCGAGCGCGTTGCCGTCGGCTCCCAGCACGTAGCCGGCGTGATCGTCGGCGATCAGATAAAGAAGGTTCGGCGGCCGCGTGCGTCTCGCCGTCTGCACGAACGGCGCCGCGGCGAAGGCCTGTAGCGCCCGGCGCCGCGTCATTGTTTCGCTCCCGCCAGCCCCGGCACGCCGCCCAGCGACCGCGCCAGCCGCACGCCGCGCACGATGGCCGCCGCCACCGCCTCGGCCGCCGCTACACCCAGCGCGTTGAGATCCGCTTCGGCGTGCCCCGCGCTGAGCGCAAACACCACGTCGCCGTCGAACGTCGTGTGCACCGGCGAGAGGGCCCGCGCGCAGCCGGCCGCCGCCATGCTCGCCAGTTTGCCCGCCTGCATTTTGTTCAGCGCGGCGTCGGTCGCCACTACCACCAGCGTTGTGTTGGTTCCTTCCACATGCGTGCCAAAGCGCCGCCGGACGACGCCGCGCTTCATGCACGCCGCCATGTCCGCGAGTTCGGCGCTGTCGCGGGCCGCGCGCGCGCCCGCCAGCGGCCGGCCGCTCGCCGGATCGAGCACGTCACCGAACGCGTTCACCACCGCCAGCGCCGCCACCCTGGCGCCGCCCGCGATCTCCACGGTCGCCGAGCCCGCGCCGCCCTTCATCGCCCGCTCCAGGCCGAACAGTTTCCCCACGGTCGCCCCGGTTCCCGCGCCCACGCATCCCTCCTCCACCGGCCCGTCCGTGGCCGCCTCGGCCGCGGCCTCGCCCATCGCGGCGGTCGGCCGCACGCCGCTCGACCCGATCGAGAGGTCGTAGAGAATCGCTCCTCCCACAATCGGCACGCGCCCCGCGCCGGTATCAAAACCTACGCCCCGCCGCTCGAGATAGCGCATCACGCCCGTCACCGCTTCCAGGCCGAAGGCGCTGCCGCCCGCCAGCGCCACGCCATGCACCTTTTCGGCGAGCGAGTCGGGGCGAAACGTATCCACCGCGCGCGTGCCCGCCGCCAAGCCGCGCACATCCAGGCCGCCCACCGCGCCCTGCTCGCACAGAATCACGGTGCATCCGGTGAGGGCCTCGAAATCGGAGGCGTGCCCCACGCGAATGCCCGCAATGTCGGCGAGTCCCTTCACGATAACGCGATCATGTTAACATCGGTTGGGAAGCTCCGACAGCTCTTCGCAACGCGAGGCCCGAACACTCTTGCTCTTCTTCTTCGAGGATGCCCTCCAGCGCACGGTTCTGGTCGTTCAGGAATTCGTGCTGCTCTCAGGCCGCGCCATCGCGAATCTGTTTCGCCGCCCGCACTACTGGGCCGACGTCATGATGCAGATGGACGCCATCGGCGTCGGGTCGCTGCCCATCGTGACGCTCACCGGCTTCTTCACCGGCGCGGTGCTGGCGCTGCAGATGTTCTCCACGCTTTCCACCTTCGGCGCTGCGGCGCAGACCGGCAAGATGGTTTCGTTCTCGCTGGTGAAGGAGCTGGGACCGGTGCTGACCGCGCTGATGGTGGCCGGCCGCAACGCCTCCGGCATGGCCTCCGAGCTGGGCTCCATGGTCGTCACCGAGCAGATCGACGCCATGCGCGCGCTGGGTACCGACCCGCTGAAGAAACTCGTCACGCCGCGCCTGCTGGCCACCCTCATCGTGCTGCCGCTGCTCACCATGATCTCCGATTTCACCGGCGTTTCCGGCGGCTTCGTGATCTCCTACTTCCTGATCCGCCTCACGCCCACGCAGTACTGGACCACCACCTACCGCGACCTCAGCCTGGACGACCTGACGCAGGGCCTGGTCAAGCCGTTCGTCTTCGCCTTCGCCATCGCGCTGGTGGGCTGCTACCAAGGGATGAGCACGCGGGGCGGCACGCAGGGCGTGGGCCGCGCGACCACCCAGGCTGTCGTCGGAGCGTCCATTCTGGTCATTTTCCTGGATTTTCTGGTCTCCAAGCTGTTCATTCGGGGGTAGAGGCGCGATGCCGTCGCCGGTCCTGGAATTTTCCAACGTCACGCTGCTCTTCGACGACGTGGTGGCGCTGGACAACGTTTCGTTTTGCGTGGAGACCGGCGCGAGCCTCGTCATTCTGGGCGTAACCGGCAGTGGCAAGTCAGTATTGCTAAAACTTAGTATCGGCCTGCTGCGGCCCGACGCCGGCGAGATCTACCTGTTCGGCGAGAAGATCGACGACATGCCCGAGCGCGATCTGCTGCCTTTCCGCCGCCAGGCCGGCATGGTGTTCCAGGAGAGCGCGCTGTTCGACTCGCTCACGGTCGGCGAGAACGTGGCCTATCCGATCGTGAGCCAGGAAGAGGGAGCGCCGCCGCGCGAGGAAGTGGGGGCGCGCGTGCGCGAGGCGCTGAGCTTCGTCGAGCTGGAGGAGGCGATCGACAAGCTGCCCAGCGAGCTTTCCGGCGGCATGCGCCGCCGCGTGGCCATCGCCCGCGCCATCGTGAACCGGCCGCGCCTGCTGCTCTACGATTCGCCCACCGCCGGACTCGACCCGATCACCGCGCACACCATCATGACTCTGGTCCTGAAGGAGCGCGACACGGCGAACGTGACGTCGCTGCTGGTGACGCACCGGCTGCAGGACGCTCACCTGCTCGCCGGCTTCCGCTACGACCCGGCGCGAAGCGGCTTGGTTCCAGCCCAGCGCGACGGCGCCGGGGCGGCCGGCCCCGCTGCGCCCCGCCCCGCCGCCGGGCAGCCGCAAACGCAAACTCGCTTTCTTGTTCTGAACAAGGGTAAGCTGGTCTTTCAGGGCGGCGAAGAGGAGATGAATCGCCACCCGGACCCTTATGTCCGCAAATTCACAATGAAGCGCGGCTAGCGCCGCGAAGGAGGATCCTGCCATGCCGCAAACGAAAAGACTGGCCTGGGCGCAACTGCGCGTCGGAGTGATGGCCATTGCCGCCATCGCCATTTTCGTGGTGCTGGTGTTTCTGATCAGCGGCCGCACCGGCCTGCTGACCCGTATGGCGGAGATCCGCACCTACGTGGACGACTCGGCCTCGCTGAAGATCGGCGCGCCGGTGCGGCTGAACGGCATCGACGCGGGCAATGTGCGCGCCGTGCGCCTCTCCGGCCAGGGCGGCAGCCGCACCGTCGAAGTCGTGCTGGGCGTTCGCCAGGACCTGCTGTCGCGCATTCCGGTGGACTCGCAGGCCGCGGTCAACCCCGAGGGCGTCTTCGGCGACAAGTACGTGAATATTACCAGGGGGCAGTCGCCCCAGCCCGTCGCGCCGGGCGGCGAGATCCGCAGCCTCGACACCAAGGAGTTTCAGGAGATCGTCAACCAGAGCTACAACGTGCTGGCCTCGCTGCAGGCCATCACCGGCCGCATCAACTCGCTGATGTCGCAAGTGGAGTCGGGCAAGGGAACCATCGGCAAGCTCCTCTATGACGACACGCTCTATAAGCGCATGGACGCCGTGGTCGCCCAGACGCAGGACGTGGTGGGCCTCGTGCAAAGCGGCAAGGGCACCCTCGGCAAGCTGCTCGCCGACGACGCCTTATACAACGAGGCCAACGCCACGCTCCAGCGCGTGGACACCGTGCTCTCGGGCGTGCAGGCCGGCCGCGGCACCATCGGTATGCTGCTCAACGATCCGGCCCTTTACCAAAACACGAACCACGTCCTCGAGCAGGCGGGCAAGATCGTGGAAGGCGTCAACGCCGGGCAGGGCAATGCCGGAAAATTCCTGAAGGACGAGGCGCTCTATCGCAAGGTCAACGCCACGCTCGACAACGTCAACACCACCATCGAGCGCGCCAACAGCGGCCAGGGCACCGTCGGCCAGCTTCTGGTGAATCGCGCGCTCTACGACTCGCTCACCGGCATGACCAGCGAGACGCAGGGGCTGCTCCAGGACATCCACAAGAACCCGAAAAAGTTTTTGCGCATCAAGCTGGCGATTTTCTGAAGCGTGCACTGTCTCGATGGCCGCGCCCCGCCTCATTGTCAATGCCGACGATTTCGGCTTCACCGCCGGCGTGAACGACGGCATCCTCGAAGCTCACCAGCGCGGCATTCTCACCGCCGCGACGCTGCTGGCGGGCGGCGCGGCGTTTGCCCACGCCGTCGAGCTGGCCCGCGCCAACCCGACGCTGGACGTCGGCTGCCACCTGGCGCTAGTGGGGTTTCGCTCGGTGAGGCCGCCCCAACGCGAGTTGCCGCGAACCGTGCGGCAGTTGCTGTGGGACGTGCTGCGCGACCCGAGCTGGATCGAGCCGGAGTTGGAGGCGCAGGTGAAAATGATTTTGCGCGCGGGCCTGCAGCCATCGCATCTCGACACGCACAAGCACACGCACCTGGCGCCGCCGGTGCTCGAAGCGGTGTGCCGGATCTCAGAGCGGTACTCGATTCCGTGGGTGCGCCGGCCGTTTGACCTGCCGCTGGTGGCCGCGGCGTCGCCGGTGACGCGCGCCGTCAACGCCGGCTTGCAGCGGCTGGGCGGGCGCTTCGACCGCACCCTGGCGCAACACCAGTGCCGCACCACCGACCACTTCGCCGGCTTCCAGTGGACCGGCGAATACGGCGCGCGCGAGCTGGCGGCGCTGATCCGCGCGCTGCCCGCGGGCCTCACCGAGTTCATGTGCCACCCCGGCCGCTGCGACGCTGAACTGCGCGGGGCGCGCACGCGGTTGAAAGAGAGCCGCGAGCGCGAACTCGCAGTGCTCACCTCGCCGGAAGTGCGGCAGGCGGTCGCGGAAGGCGGCGTCGAGCTGGTGAGCTACACCAGCAGCATGCAATCGCCGTAGGAATAGAAGCGGTAGCGCGCGGCTACGGCGTGGCGGTAGGCTTCTAGCACCAGCTCGCGGCCGCCGAAGGCACAGACCAGCATCAGCAGCGTGGAGCGCGGCAGGTGGAAGTTGGTGAGCAGGGCGCCGGTGGCGCGAAACGCAAAGCCGGGATAAATGAAGATGCCGGTTTCGCCGCGTCCGGCCGCGAGAGGGCCGGCGCGCGCAGCGTGCTCCAGGGTGCGGACGGTAGTTGTGCCTACTGCCACTACCCTTGCCGCGCCGCGGATCGCCTCGGCCGCCCCGGGCGGGATCTCGTAGCTCTCGCGGTGCATGCGGTGCTCCTCGACCAATTCGCCGTGCACCGGCTGGAAAGTTCCCAGGCCGACGTGCAGGGTGATCTGGGCGAGGCGGGCGCCGGCGGCCTCGACGCGAGCAAGGATTTCCGGCGTGAAGTGCAGGCCGGCGGTGGGCGCAGCGACCGAGCCGGGCGGGCGGGCGTAGACGGTCTGGTAGGCGGCGCGATCGGCGGTGTCGTCGGGACGGCGAATGTAGGGCGGCAGCGGCACGTGGCCGATGCGGTCGAGGGTCGCGAGCAGATCGGCGGCGCCGGAGAAGCGCAGAGTCCGCTCGCCAAACTCGCCGCGGCCGATCACCTCGGCCTGGAGGCCCTCATCGAAATGAATCACTGCGCCGGTCGGGACCTTGCGGCCCGGCCGTACCAGCGCCTCCCACACGGCGGGATCGTCGTCGCTTTGGCGCGTCAGCAGGACCTCGATGCGCGCCGTCCCCGACGCGCGCTTGCCGAAGAGGCGCGCCGGAAAGACCTTGCTGTTGTTCACCACCACGCAGTCGCCGGGGCGCAGATAATCGGGGAAGTTGCGAAACGACCGGTCTGCGAATGTGGCCGCCGCGCGATCGACCACCAGCATGCGCGCCGCGGCGCGGTCGTCGAGCGGACGCTGGGCGATCAGCTCTTCGGGCAGAGCGTAGTCAAAGTCGGAGACGAGCATTCGGGAAAGGCCGGCGCGGCGCGCCGCTACGTCCGCAGCCGCAGCAGCAGGTAGGCGCCGGCCAGGGCAAAGATGGCGTCGGGCGACCAGGCGGCCATGGCCGCCGGCAACTGGTGGACGTTGCCCATCTGCTCGAAGAGCGCCTGGACCGACCAGTAGACGATAGCAATACCTAAGCTCACCGCCACGCCGGCCAGCGCCCCGCGATTGCCGGTGAGGAAGGCGAAAGGCACGGCCAGCAGCCCCATAATGAAGGCGAAGGCCGGGAAGGAGAATTTCTTGTAGAACTGCACGCGCAGCCGCACGGTGTCGAAGCCGCGCTGCGTCAGGTCGAGGATGTAGTCGCGCAGCTCCTCGAAATTCATCTGCTGCGACTGCTTGACCTCGGTGAGGAAGTAGCTGGGCGGCTCGTCCAGCTCGGGAAAGGTCTTGACGGTGAACTTTTCGTAGGAAGCAACTTTAATGTCGCGGATGTCGCGGCTGACGCCGTCTTCGAAGACCCAGGCATGCAGCGACTCTTCCCAGTGGGCGCGCGCGGCGGTGATGTGGCGGGCGAGGCGAAAGCGCTGCGGCTCGAACTCGAACACGTTCACGCTGGCCATTTCGTCGCGCGTGGGGTCGAAATAGTTGTAGTAGTAGATGCGCAGGCCGCGGCCGAAGATCCACTGGCGCTCGGGGTGGAGGTAGGTCTGCACCGGGCGGCCCTTGATCTCGTTGCGAATGGCGTCCTGGCGGCGGTTGGATTCCGGCAATACATAGTGGTCGAACACGAACAGGCCGCCGCTCGCCACGAGCGACGCCAGCAGCACCGGGAGCGTGAGCCGGTAGAGGCTGATGCCGCAGGCCTTGAAGGCGGTGATCTCGTTGCGCTTGGTGAGCACGCCGAAGGCCACCAGCGTCGCCACCAGCACGCTGATCGGGGCGGTGGTGTAGATCAGTTGCGGCGTCAGGTAGAACAAATAGGTAAGGAAGCGGGTGAGCGGAATGTGGTTGGCCAGCATGTCGCTCAGCAGCTCGAAAAACTCGAAGACGTGGTAGAGAATGACGAAGGAGGCGAGCAGCACCACAAAGTAGAACAGGAAGCTGCCGAGGATGTAGCTGTCGAGCAGGCGGAACAGCAGGCTGAGGCGCAGGCCGCGGCCGTTCTTGCCGTTGCGGGCCGTGGCAGGCTCGCCGCCGCGGCGGAGGGCGAAGCCGGACGGAGGCCGCAGCCCGGCCGCCCAGTTGCGCAGCGCGCTGATCCAGTCGCGGTCGCCCGAGGCGTCCAGGCGGAGGAGCAGCAGCACGCCGAACAGGGCGAAGAAAATGTCGGCGCCCCACACCGCCACGCCCACCGGCAGTTTGCGGCCGCTGGCCAGGCTGATGCCGCTGGTGAGCAGCGTGAAATAGATGAAGACCAGCAGCACGGTGACCACGACGCCGGTGGACTTGCCGGAGCGGCGCGAGCCCAGTCCCAGCGGAATGCCCGCCAGCGCCAGCACCAGGCAGGCCACCGGCAGGGCCAGGCGCTGATAAAGCTCGATGCGCGCCTCGCGCCAGTTTTCGGCGTAGCGGGCGAAGCGGGGCAGGTCGCCGGTGTTCAGCTCCTGGTAGGGGCGATGGGCGCGCGCCACGGGCGGCGGAGCGGTGTCGAGGATCTGGTCGGTCTGGCTGAAGCTGTAGTTGTAATACTGAGTGGGGTCGGTGGATTGCTCGTGCGTGCCGCCGCGAATCAGGTGAAGCTGGATCTGGTTTTGTTCCGGGTCGGGCAGCGCGATGGCCTCCTCGGCCACGGTAATGCGCGGGCCGGTGACGTTGCTGTTGACGGTGGCCGAGGAGCGCTCCTGGGGCGGGCGCAGGTCGGCCAGGAACACGCCCCTCCAGCGCACCACCTCGCCCGGAATCACGTCGCGCACGTAGAGGATGGTGTTGGGAAAGCCCTCCTCGAACACGCGCGGCTGCACCTCGGCGGAAAGCTGCGAGGAGCGCATGCGGTTCTGAATGCGGTAGAACTCGCGCAGCGCGCGGGGATTGAGGTAGAGCGACACGGTGGCGCTGGCCGCGAGACCCAGCAGCGCGAAGGTCACCACCGGCGCGATGAAGCGCCGCGTGGGAATGCCCGCCGCGCGCATGGCGATGACTTCGCCGTCGCCCGACATGCGCCCCAGCCCGATCAGAATCCCCACCAGCACGCCCATGGGAATGGTGAAGGTGAGCGTCTGCGGCAGCAGCAGCGCGAACAGGTACAGCACGATCTCGCCCGAGGCCGTGCGGCGCACCAGCAGCTCGGCCAACTGCCCCACGTTGCGCAGAAACAGCACGAAGGTAAACAGCACCGTGCCGAGCAGGGCGCTCGAAACAATCTCGCGGAAGATGTAGCGGAAAAGGAGCGACATCAGCGAACCTTCAGTGTAGCCCAACTGCGGGGGCGGGTTAGGTTCCGATTCGCTGGCTATGCGGCCGGGTGAACTTCATCAACAAACCCTGCGGCGTCAGGCAGGAATTATCGCGCTCTGGTCAGCGTGTCGCTGGCACTCACGGCGCCCAACAACGGAATAGACCGCATTCCTAAGCGCCACGTCTCGTGGATCCCCCGACACTGTTGTGCCCATTCGATTGGGAACATACGCATATCCGATCCCGGCCTGCGGATCGGCAAAACCCATGGCGCCACCCGCTCCGGGCGCGCCGAAAGATCCCGGCCGACCAAAGGGCAGAGTTGGGCCGGGCTTAAAGAAGCCCAGAGAGTACCGCATCTCGCCCTTTACGCACTCGTCGTAGAAACCGCGCACTGCAGGAATCGCCGGTTCTGTAAGCGCTTGCAGGGTCTCCTGACGCAGTTGCAGTTCCCGGCCGCCGGTGGCGAAAACGCTGTAGGCGCGCGCCATTGATCGGGCCGTGCCAACACCGCCCCCGGCCGGCACCTCGAGGTTGCGCGCATAGACGCGCTTCTCGTCATGAGGCAGCGCTGACCCAATGAGCGCTCTGCGGAAGTTTGAGCGAGGGTTCATGGTCGCCAATGCCAGCCGGATGGGAAAGCCAAAGAACAGCTCGAGCGTCGTGGGCCTCTCAAGCATGGCCAACCTCGAGTTTGGAACCTCTTCAGGCAGGCGGATGTAGAAATCCAGACCTAGCGGAGAGGCTATCTCGTCCTGGAAGAATTGCCCGAGGCTGCGGTGCTTCGGATCCAGCCGGCGGAGCAATTCGGCTTCATAGAACCCAAGGCTGATCGCGTGATAAGCCTGTCTGGTGCCCGGCGCCCAAGCCGGGCCCTGGCGGGCCAGGACACGCGCCAGCCGGTCGAGATCGGCTACCACGTCCCTATCCAGCGGCTCGTCGAAGGCGAACAGTCCAGCCTGGTGCGCCAGGAGTTGACGGACAGTTACCGCTTCCTTGCCCCGCTGGGCAAACTCCGGCCAGTACGTGCAGACGCGTTCCTCGTAGTTGAGCCAGCCCCGAGAATGTGCGATCGCGAGTGTCATCGCTGACAAGCCCTTGGTTGCTGAGTACACCAAAACCATGGTGTCCTCCTCCCAACGCTCGCCGGTCGACTTGTTCCGAATGCCGCCCCACAGATCGACGACTTTCTCGCCCTGGTAATACGCGCAGCAGGCTGCACCCAACTCGTCTCGACGGGAGAAGTTCTCGATGAACGCCTCCCGCACTATCTCAAAACCCCGGCTCACATGTCCTTGAATATCGATGCGGTGTGAAGCTGCCATGGCACACCTCGCTGTTTACCTACCTAGCAAGTTGACGACCGGATTGCCCTCGGCACTGCCGTCCAGCTATGACGTTAAGAATGGAAAGGATTAAGCAGTGCCCGGTTGCCCACCGGACTCAGGGCATGGGTCATTTGGCGCGCTGCGTCGAGGAACTCGACGCTACCAGGAGCTCGTCGCCACGGATTGGTCACGATCTGTCGCGCAGCGTTTTGGAATCACCAAATGGTCTTGGGGCGGCACTTGGATAAAGCCCTAAACCGGACGCGATAGTCTACCTTCGCAAACGGCTGATTCTCCGTTACAATTGCTGGTATGGCCCGACAGCACTTTGTTTTGGCTCTGGCATTGGCTTTGGCGGCGGCCCTGGCCCCGGCTGCGCCGCAGGCGGCCCGCAAGCCGGCGGCGAAGGCACATGCGGCGGCTAAACGCGCGGCCCCGGCCGCGCCGGCGGAAAACTCGGCGCTCAACAAGCAGCACCTGGAGGCCTACGTGCGCCACCTTTACGGCTGGCTGCCGCAGGTGAAGGTCGAGGTCGGCGACTTCACGCCGTCGCCTGTGCCCGGCCTGCTCGAAACCACCGTGCGCGCCTCCTACCAGCTCGCCTTCGAGCAGAAGATTTTTTATGTCTCGAAGGACGGCAAGCACATTCTGGATGGGAGCATTTACCCGGCCGACGACAATCCCTTCCGCGACAATCTGAAGAAGATCACCACCTCGCTCCAGCCGAGCTTCGGCACGGCGGGCGCGCCGGCGGTGCTGGTGAC
>DASQHK010000285.1:0-7835 GCA_035632135.1 Bryobacterales bacterium | reverse complement strand
TTGCGATACGCCTTCTTGGCGCCGAAAAATCCCCGCGCGTCGAAGTGGTTGTTGTCATTGAATGCGAACAGGTCGCCGTGGAGCTGGTTGGTCCCGCTTTTTATAGTGAAACTGGTGACCCCGGAGAGCGCGTGCGTATATTCCGCCGAGTAATTATTCGTAATCAGCTTGAACTCGCCCACCGCGTCCACCGACGGGTTCACCTCCGCATCGTTCGCCAGGTCGCCTCGCGACAGCGCAACCCCCTCGTAGTAAATCTGGTCGTTGAACGAGCCGCCTCCGCCGATGTGCTTCTCCCACGTGCCGTTCGGCGTCACCCCCGGCGACAGATAAATGAACGCCGACGGGTTGCGGATGCCGCCGCCCAGCGTCAGCGGCAGGTCCAGGAACCGCTTGTTGTCGATCACCGTCCCCACGTCGGTCGATTCGGTCTGGATCTGCGACACCGTCGCCGCCACCTCCACCGTCGAGGTCACTTCGCCCACTTGCAGCGACACGTCCACCCGCGACTGCTGGTTCACCTGCACCCCGATCCCGCTCACCGTCTGCCGCTTGAACCCGGTCGCCTGCGCGTCGAGCGTGTACGTCCCCACCGGCAGGTTCGGCAGCAGGAACGTCCCGCTCGTGCTGCTCACCGTGTTGAACGAGAGCCCCGTGTTCTCGTTTTTGATCGTGACGGTCACGTTCGGCACGACCGCGCCGGTCGGATCCGTCACCGTCCCCGCAATGCTTCCGCGGTCACCTTGCGCCAGCAACGCCGCGCACGCCGCCGCCCAAACCACAGCCAGTTGCACAAGCCGTTTCATACGAAAACCCTCCCCGAAACCTGACTTACTTCATCCCCAAGTATGCCTTCACGCCATCCCCAATGCAAGAGTCTTTTGGCCCCCGCCCGCCGGGAGCGGTGCGCGCCCTCCGGCGCTTCCCTTGGGCCATGCGCCACCCGGCGATCCCCAAGAAGCCTCGCTAGAATAGAGTCCGAGTTCCCGTGCTCTCCATTCCCACCGCCCCGCTCCGCCTTGCCGCCCTGGCGCTCGCCATAGCCTTCGCCTTCGCCCTGTTCCCGCAAAGCCCGCGCGACCAGGCCGCCGCCCTCTACCGCCAGAAGCGCTTCCCCGAAGCCGCCCAAGCCCTCGTGCAGCACCTCGCCGCGAATCCCGGCGACTTCCCTTCCCGCCTCCTGCTCGGCCTCTGCTACCAGCAGGCCGGCGACAAATACAAGGCCGAGGCCGTCTTCCAGGACGCCGTCCGCCGGCGTCCCAGAAGCGCCGAAGCCCGCTTCGACCTCGCCCGCATCGAATACCTACTATCTAGATTTACCGAAGCCGAAGCCGCCGCCCGCCTCGCCTTGCAGCTCGGCGCTTCTCCCGCGCGCACCGAGGACCTGCTTGGCCTCATCCTCGCCGAGCGCAACTCGAACGACGAAGCCCTCGCCGCCTACGACGCCGCCCTCCGCGCCGATCCCCGCTTCGCCGAAGCCTATTTCGACTCCGGCGTTCTGTTGCTCAAGCTCAACCGCCCCGCCGACGCCGCCGCGCGTCTCTCCCAGTCCCTCCGGCTCAACCCGCGCTCCGCCGAGGCGCTCTACCACCGCGCCCGCGCCTATCTCGCGCTCGGCAACACCGCCGCCGCCGAAAAGGACCTCGCCGCCTCGTTCTCACTCGACCACAACGCCGCCGCCGGCCGCCTGCTGGCCGAGTTGCGCTCGAGCCCCGCGCCCGCCGCCAAACCCGCCTCCATCGCTCCTCACTCCGTCGCCCCCATCCGCTTCCGCGACGTCGCCGATTCCGCCGGCCTCCATTTCACCCTCCACAACCACCCTACCCCTCAGAAATATCTGGTCGAGACCATGCCCGGCGGCGTCGCCGCCTTCGACTACAATAATGATGGTCTCATCGATATCTACTTCACCAACGGCGCCTCCGTCCCCTCGCTTGAAAAGGACTCACCCCAGTACTCCAACCGCCTCTTCCGCAACGACGGCCACCTGAAATTCACCGACGTCACTTCGGAAGCCGGCGTGGCCGGGGCCGGCTACTCCATCGGCGCCGCCGCCGCCGACTACGATAACGACGGCTTCGCCGATCTCTTCGTCGCCGGCGTCAACCGCAACATCCTCTACCACAACACCGGCCGCGGCCGCTTCGAAGACGTCACCGCCAAGGCCGGCATCCACAGCGGCGTCTGGTCCGTCGCCGCCGGCTGGTTCGACTACGACAACGACGGTCTGCTCGACCTCTTCGTCGTCAACTATCTCCGCTGGTCGCCCTCGCTCGACCGTTTTTGCGGCGACCCCATCAAGGGCCTCCGTGTCTACTGCCACCCGCATTACTTTGAAGGTCTTGCCAATACCCTCTACCACAACCGCGGCGACGGCGCCTTCGAGGACGTCTCCCAAAAATCCGGCATCGCCGGCTCGATCGGCAAGGGCATGAGCGTCAGCTTCGCCGACTACGACGGCGATGGTCTTACTGATATCTTCGTCACCAACGACACCCTCCCCAACTTCCTGTTCCACAACCGCGGCGATGGCACGTTCGAAGAGGTGGCGCTCCCCGCCGGCGTCGCTCTCCCCGACGACGGCAAGCCCGTCTCCGCCATGGGCTCCGATTTTCGCGACGCCGATAACGACGGCCTTCCCGACATCGCCTTCACCGCCTTGAGCGGTGAAACCTTCCCCCTGTTCCACAACGTGGGCAAGGGCTTCTTCCGCGACGTGACCTATCCCAGCCGCCTCGCCCTGCTCAGCGCCCCGCGCAGCGGCTGGTCCATGGGCCTCTTCGATTTCAACAACGACGGCTGGAAGGACCTGTTCAGCGCCAACTCCCACGTCATGGACAACATCGACCAGCTCGGCCCGCAGCGCTATCGCCAGCCCAACAGCGTCTTCGCCAACCGCGGCGACGGCACGTTCGAGGACATGTCCGCCGCGAGCTTCCAATCGCTCCGCGCCCACCGCGGCGCCGCCTTCGCCGATTTCAACAACGACGGCAAAATCGACATCGTCGTCTCGGCCTTGGGCGAGCCCGCCGAGCTGTGGGAAAACACCAGCCCCGAGCCCAACCACTGGCTCCGCCTGGAACTGGAAGGCGTCAAGAGCAACCGCGATGCGATCGGTGCCGTGGTCCGCCTCCTCGGCCAGTCCAACCACATGACCACGTCGGTCGGCTACGCCTCCAGCAGCCGCCAGGGCGTCCACTTCGGTATTGGCAAGACTCAGCTCATCGACAAGATCGAAATCCTCTGGCCCAGCGGCATCAAGCAGACCCTCACCAACGTGAAGCCCGACCAGGTCCTCAAAGTCCGCGAACCGTCGCGCTGACCCAGCCATCCAGTGCTACAATCAGGCTGTGGCTGACAACTACGTGACGAAGGAATACCTCGACCAATCGCTGGAGGGCCTTGAAGAGCGCATCGACGCCAAGATGGAGACATTGGGCAACAAGCTGATGGAATTTGCCCGCGATCTTCAGAGCGAACTGCTGCGCGGTTTCGAAGGCTTCACGCGCAGAGTGGACGTTCGCCTCGCCAACCTTGAGGTGAACGGCGCCAACGACACCCTCGCCCTGAAGCAGCGCCTTGCCGAGGTCGAAACCCGTCTCCTGGAAATTGAAAAGAAGCTGCTGCAAAGGCCCCCGGCCGCCTGATCCCTCACCCCTCCACTGCCCGCGCCACCCGGCACACCCCCTGCGCCTCGATCTCCAGCGCCCGGTTGAACTTCGCCGCGCAAATCTCAAACGCAATGGTCGCCGTCAGCTCCACGATCGCGTCTTCGTCGAAGTGCCGCCGCACGCGCTCGAATAACTCGTCCGCCACGCTCGATTCCCGGGTGATCGCCTCGGCGTAGGCGAGCGCCACCCGCTCCCGCTCGCCGAACAGCGGGCTGGCCGCGTAATCGTCCAGCGCCTCCAGCTCCGCATCACTGATACCATCGGCTCTGCCCACGGCAGAGTTCAGCTCCATTCAAAGCCCGCAGCCGATGAGCGACGCCACCTTCACATTCAGCAGGTCCCGCAGCCGGGCATCGAGCCGCGCGTCTTCCTCGAGCCCGTCCCACATCGCCCGGAAGCCGCGAAAAATCCCCGGCCGCCGCGCCAGCACCCTGTGGTTGTAAAGCGGCGCGCCATACCGCTGCTCCTGCCGCTCGAAGATGCGGCCGATCTCGCCGCTCACCTGCTCCTTCGCCAGCCCCGCCACTCTCGCCATCGCCGCTCCTTCCTCCCCCTGCGCCGCCGCGGCATTTCCTCGCCGCTCTTCTCGGTTCCGGCCCCGTGCTTACAACGGCGGCCGCCGCGAGGCCGGACGTGGCGCGGCCTTCGCCGCCACCAGCCGGTGACTCCCGGCCACCAGCGCCTTCACTTCGGACCAGTTCACGCGCGCGCCCACATCGAGCGAGATCCACCCGCAGCGCTCCCTCGCGGTCGCGGCTCTGTAAACTGTTGAGCACGCGTGAAGCCGATTCCGAGCCGCGCGCGTTACCAAGCGGTATTTGGAGTAGGCGACCGACAGCCGGAACGTCTTGCCGCCGGCGCGAAACGTCGGGGCTCCAGGATCCGCCCCTCGCGCTTCAGCCGCGCTTCCACGGCGGCGTCTCCGGCAGCAGCTTCTCAAATTCCGCGATCTGCTTCTTTTCGTACTCGCCGGCGAACGTTCCGGCAAAAAACCGGTCCAGGCCCTGGTCGAGCAGCTCCTGCCAGCACTCCTCTTCGTGTCCGGGGTTGATGGGAAAGAACAGAAACTGATTGACGCGGGCCGCCTTCAGATCGCCGGGCGCGTCGCCGATCATCAGCGTGCGCCCCGGCTTGTACTTGCCCTGCGCCAGGATTTGCAAGTGCTCTTTCTTGGTGCCCATCTCCTGCCCCGCGATCACCGCCGCGTACTGCTCGATGTTATGCTCCTGCCACTCGCGCTCGAGCGCCTCGCCCGGCGTGCCCGAAATCACGGCCAGGTCGGCGTGGGGCGCCAGATGGTCCAGGCACTCGCGCACGCCCGGAAACGGCGGCACGCCCTCCACCAGCTCGGCGATCGCCCGGTTCACCGCTTTGCTCCAGTCGAGCGTCCGCGTCAGGACCAGGTCGCCCGTCCGCTTCACCAGCTCTTCGAGCGCTGGGTTGCCCTGCGGCACGCCCGAGTTGATGAAGTTCTTCAGCGGCGTGATGTCCGGAATCTTGACGCCGCGCCGCATCGGCTCCGGCCACTCCCGCAGCAGGTCGAGCACCTTGGCCAGCGCCGGGAAGCGGTTGGCGCCCCGCCACACCGAGTAGAGGTTCACAAACTCCCACGCCGACCGCGCATACTTCGAAATCGCCTGCAGCCGCCAGTACTTGATGAACACCGGCGTGAAGCACTCCTTGTGCTTGATCTCCATCGAGTCGAAGACGCACCCGTCGGAGTCGAGGCCGATGAAAAACTCGTGCTCGGGCTGGAACTCTTTTAGCTCATCAAGGGACATGAAAACAGCCGCCTGCTCCAATCACGAATTTCCATCGTCATTCTACTTGGCCCACTCGGTGTGAAACACGCCCTCCTTGTCCAGCCGCTGATAGGTGTGCGCGCCGAAGTAATCGCGCTGCGCCTGCAAGAGGTTGGCGGGCAGCAGCTCGCTGCGATAGCTGTCGATGTAGCCGAGCGTCGCGCAGTACGCCAGCGCCGGCACGCCCGTCTTGGCCGCCGCCTGCACCACTTGCCGCAGCCCGCGCGAGTAGCGGTTCACCATCCGGCTGAACGTTTTGTCCACCAGCAGATTCGGGAGCGCCGGATTCTTCTTGTAGGCCTTCTTAATAGGGTCGAGCAGCTTGGAGCGGATGATGCAGCCTCCCTTCCAGATGCGCGCGATCTCCGTGAGATTGAGGCCGTAATTGTACTCCTTCGAGGCTTCTTCGAGCATCACCATCCCCTGCGCGTAGCAGGCGAGCATCGAGAGATAAAAGCCCTGCGACAGGCTCTTCAGAAACACGTCGCGCTTGGCGGTGAATTTCGCCGCCGGCCCTTTCAGCACCTTGGCCGCCTCCACCCGCTGCGCCTTCAGGCCGGAGAGAATGCGCCCCTCGACCGCCACCGTGAGGGTCGGAATCGGCACGCCCACGTCGAGCGCGTTCTGCGCCGTCCACTTGCCGGTCCCCTTCTGGCCGGCCGTGTCGAGCACCAAATCCACGAGCGGCTTGCCCGTCTCTTCATCGATCTTGCCCAGCACCACCGCGCTGATCTCCATCAGGAACGAGTTCAGCTCGCCCTCGTTCCAGCTCTTGTAAACGTCGCGGACCTCGAGCGCCGTCATGCCCAGCGCCTTGCGCAGAATGTCGTAGGTCTCGCACAGAAGCTGCATGATGCCGTACTCGATGCCGTTGTGGACCATCTTCACGTAATGGCCCGCCGAGCCCGCGCCGACGTAGGTGGAGCACGGCCCGTCTTCCGTCTTGGCGGCGATCTTGTCGAAGACCGGCTCCAGGTGCTTGTAGGCTTCCTTATCGCCGCCGGGCATCAGGCACGGCCCCCACAGCGCGCCTTCCTCGCCGCCGCTGATGCCGGTGCCGAAAAAGTGCAGGCCGCCCGACGCCAGCTCCTTCGCACGGCGATCGGTGTCCTGGAAATAGGAATTGCCGCCGTCGATGACGATGTCTTCCGGCTTCAGGTGCGGCTTGAGATCGCGGATCACCGCGTCCACCGCCGCCCCGGCCGGCACCATCACCAGGATGCGCCGCGGCGATTCGAGCGCCTCGGCGAACTCCGCCATCGAGCCGGTCACCTGCACCTGCTTGCCTTGCGCTTTCTCGGCGAGCTTGCGGCCCTTCTCCGCGTCCAGGTCGAAGCCTGCCACCGGGAAGCCGTTGCGCTCCGCGTTCAGGGCCAGGTTCTGTCCCATGACCCCGAGTCCGACCACGCCGAATTGACTCTTGCCCATAAGACCCTTTCATCGCCCGCCCAGGGGCGTCTCCTTGATGGTATCATCGGCCACGTATGAAGAGACCAACCTCGAGGCGGAGTTTCGTGGCAGCACTGGCGGCAGCGGCCGGCTCGCCGGTCGGCGCGAGCGCGGCGCAGGCGCGGGTGAGTCCGGCGGGTTTTGCGAACACGCCGGAAGCGTACATCAATTCGCGCAAAGTGCTGCTGTGGGAATCGACGCGCAAGGAGTTTCGCGAGGCCATCGAAGGCGGCGCGCTCAAAGCGATGATCGTGCCCACCGGCTCGACCGAGCAGCACAACGAGCACCTCGCCATGATCAACGACACGGCCAGCGTGACGCTGATCGCCCAGCAGGCGGCGCTGCGGCTCTATCCCCAGGTGATGCTGGCGACGCCCGTGCCGGTGGGCATCTCGCCGCACTGGATGGACCGCCAGGGCACCCTCACCCTGACCAAGGAGACCTTTCTCAACGTGGTCTACGAGATCTGCGACAGCCTGGTGCAGCACGGCGTCAAGCGCATCCTGATCCTCAACGGCCACGGCGGCAACGTCGGCCCGCTGCGCCAGAGCGTGGCCGATTTCCAGAAGAAGCTCGGCATCCATCTTAGGTATCACGCATACTGGGACGGCTACACGCCGGAGATCAAGAAGAAGTACATGGAGAGCGGCAAGGCGCCGGGGCACTCCGGCGAGTTCGAAACCTCGTTCACCATGGCCGCCTTCCCCGAGCGCGTCCATTGGGAAGGCGTCGACTACGAGAAGATCAAGCCGCATCTGCACATCAAGAACCCGGATTCGGCCAAGCAGGAGGAGGAGTTCGCGCACGAGGCGAAGCTCGCCTCGACCGCCAAGGGCGAGGCCATGATCGGCATCGCCGTAAACTGGGTGACGGAGCAATTGAGAGCGCTGATCCAGGAGGCGTGAACCGGCGC
>DASQHK010000284.1:0-14223 GCA_035632135.1 Bryobacterales bacterium | reverse complement strand
CGGATCGCTTCGATCGCCACCCGAGCCTTGAACTTCGGACTGTACTGCCTTCGCGTCGTCGTCATCAGCTTCTCCTTGCGTCTCCGACGCCGCCGAATCTTAACTTATCGGGTGGTCTAAAAAACGGGGTCCACTATACTTATCGCGGATTCAACTTCTTCGACCAGGACGACGAAGCCCTCTTTCTGGCTCTTGCCCGCGGAGAGTTCACGATCTGTGGCGTGCAGAACAAAGCGCTACGCGTTCGGTTCCCTCAATACAACAGCGGCCAGATGTCCAGGATCCTACGCAGGCTTCGCACGCACGGGCTCATCAAAAAGGCCAGTCACTGCTACAAGTACTACCTGACTGTCCTCGGCAAACAGGTCATCGCACTGGGCCTCAAACTCAAGGAACTGGTCATCATCCCGGAGCTGGCCGCTGTGCTCTGCTGATTCAACATTCTGCCAATTTCGGCACGAACCTAACTACGTAGGTACTCACGGTCGCGGCCGCTTGGCTGGAAAGCCCGCTGGCGCAACTCAGCACGATGCGGGCTCGCAATGCCAGTCGCTGCGCCCTCTTCGGTCGTCTAGCCCATTCGGCCAATTTCTCTTGCTGCTCCATGGTCAATACCAGCGGCTTCTTGGGGCGTCCAGTACGCATACCTAAGCATAGCCGAACGCTCTTTCACCTAATTTATGAGACATAACACTAGACCAGCACAAGGTGAATTTCGCGCGGGCCGTGAACGCCGAGGGTCAGAATCTGCTCGATGTCGGCCGTGCGGCTCGGCCCGCCGATGAATACCATCGAGCTGGAGAGCGCGCCGGGGTCGGGCATCCGCGTGAACAGCTCGTCCAGGCCGCTCAGGATGCGGCTGCTCTCGAGGATCGTGACATGCACCGGCGGCAGCAGCGAGATCAGCCGGGATTCTTGCGCCGAAGCCAGCACCACCACCGCGCCGGTGTCCGCCATGCCGTACTCCGCAGTAGCAATGCCTATATCGGCTTCGGCCGCTGCTCGCCGGACCTCGGCGGCGTCGGCTCCGGCCACGCTTACCTCCGGCAAGGCGCAAATGCCCAGCCGCTCGAGCAGCGGCGCGCGCGAGGCCAGAGCGCGCGACCCTTTCACCAGGGCGGCGACGTAATTGCGCGCGTCCTCGGCTGAGGGAGCGCGCACCGCTTTGCCGGGGAAGTGCTCCAGCATGAGCCGGACCCCCTCGTCTGCTTCCATACCCGGAACGCGCAGCCGCGCTTCCGGCGCGGGCGCCGGCGGCTGACCCGCGTTGCGGCCGAGCGCCGTGCGAACTTTGTGCAAGATGTGCTCGCGGGCGGGCATGGGATCACGATGGCCGGCGGCGCTCGCGCCAGAGCTGCCGGAAGCTCTTGGGCGCGGGCGGCGGGAAGTCGCGCCAGCGGGTCCACGCGCGCAGAGGCCCGGGCAGCGAGCGGATCCACTTTCCCCCCGGATTGCTGCTGCGGTCGGCGGGAAGTAGCGCCTGCGCCGCCGTGCCGGCCATCTCGAACAGGCGCGGGTGCCGCATCAGCCACGCCCACAAGCCGAAGCCGAGCTTCTCCAGGTTCGACGCCTCGAGGCTCCAGCGGCTCACCTCGCGCGCTTGGATCTTCTTGACCTCGCCGCGCAGCGCGAGCAGCATTTTCGGAATGTCGATCTTCACCGGGCAGACTTCGGCGCACGCGCCGCACAGGCTCGAAGCGAATGGAAGCTCCGGCTCCAGGCCCAGGCCCAGCGCCTGCGGCGTCAGAATCGCGCCGATTGGGCCGGAGTACGCACCGGGATAGCTGTAGCCCCCAATGCGGCGATAGACCGGGCAGATATTCAGGCACGCCCCGCAGCGGATGCAATAGAGCGTCTGGCGCTTTTCACCGTCGGCCAGAATCCGGCTGCGGCCGTTATCTATGAGTACGAGATAAAACTCCTCGGGACCGTCGATTTCCCCGGCGCGGCGCGGGCCGGAAAGGAACGACGTGTAGCTGGTGAGCGGCTGGCCGGTGGCGCTGCGGCCCAGAAGCTGCAGGAACACGGCCAGGTCGGCGGCCCGTGGGATGATTTTCTCAATGCCCGCCAGCGCCACGTGGATGCGCGGCGCCGACGTGGTGAGCCGGGCGTTGCCTTCGTTTTCCACAATCACCACGGCGCCGCTTTCTGCGACCAGGAAATTTGCGCCGCTGATTCCCATTCCCGCTTCGAGGAATTTCCGGCGCAAGATGGCGCGGGCGATCATGGTTTGCTTGCTGATCTCTTCCTCGCGCGGCACGCCTAGCTTCTCGGCGAAAAGATCGGCCACCTGTTCCTTGGTCTTGTGCATGGCCGGCGCGACGATGTGATAGGGCCGCTGATGCGCAAGCTGGATGATGAACTCCCCCAGATCGGTCTCCACCGCCTCCACCCCGTAATTCCGCAGCGCTTCGTTCAACTCCACTTCTTCCGAGGTCATCGACTTCGACTTCACCGCCAGGCGGACGCCGCGCTCCTGCGCGAGCTGGCCGATGAACGTCTGCGCTTCACCCGCATCCCGGCACCACACGGCGTGCCCGCCGCGCTCCTCCACCTTGCTCGCCAGCAGCTCCAGGTAGTAGTCGAGGTTTTCGAGCGTGTGCTGCTTGATGCAGTTGGCGTGCGCGCGCAGTTCCTGATAATCGGGCAGTTTGTCGGGCGCCACGCCGTGCTTGCGCTCCTGCATGAGCCGGCCGGTGGCGGCGTAGAGGGCCTTCTGCAGCCGCTCGTCGAGGAGAGCCTCGTGAATGCGCTGGTGGAAAGCGGCGGACATGGCGCTCAGGCGCGGGCCAGCACTTCAGCCAGATGCATCGTGCGAATCGGCAGCCCGGCCCGGCTCAGCCCGCCGCGGATCTGCATCAGGCAGCTCGGATCGGCCGAGACCACCGTGTCCGCTCCGGTGCGCTGAATCGACTCGATCTTCGAGCGCAGCATGGCCGCCGACACGTCGTCGAACTTCACCGAAAATGTGCCGCCGAAGCCGCAGCACTCTTCGGCGATGTCCATTTCGCGCAGCTCCAGGCCGCGCACCGAGCGCAGCAGCCGGCGCGGCTGCTCGCGGATCTGCAGCTCGCGCAGCGCGTGGCAGGCGTCGTGATAAGTCACTACGCCGTCGAATCGCGCGCCAACGTCCTCGCGCTGCGCCACATTCAGGACAAACTCCGAAAACTCGAACACGCGCGGCGCAAGCGCGCGGGTCGCCGCCAGCGACTCGGCATCTTTATAAAAAATCTCGGCGTAGTGATGCCGCACCATCGACGTGCACGACCCCGACGGGCAGACGATGTACTCGGCGTCGCGAAAAACCTCCAGGAAACGCCGGCCCACCAGCCGCGCCTCGCCGCGGAACCCGGTGTTGAACGCCGGCTGGCCGCAGCAGGTTTGCCCCTCCGGGAAATCCACCGTGTAGCCCAGCCGCTCCAGCACGTCCGCCATGGCCAGCCCGACGTGAGGAAATAGTTGGTCCACAAGGCAGGTGACGAACAGCGAAACCTTGGTGGGCATCGGGTGACTCCGCTATTCTAGCAGGTGCCGGATTCCATGTACGACGCTGTCATCATTGGCGCGGGACACAACGGCCTGGTCACCGCCGCGTACCTGGCGCGCGCCGGGCGGCGCGTGCTGGCGCTCGAAAACCGCGAGCTGGTGGGCGGCGCGTGCGTCACCGAAGAGTTGTGGCCGTTTTTCCGGGTCTCGACCGCCGCCTATCTCTGCAGCCTGCTGCAGCGGCGCGTGGTGGAAGAGCTGGAGCTGGAGCGCTTCGGCTATCTGGTGGACCCCAAAGACCCGGCCTTCTTTTCGCCCTTTCCGGATGGGCGCTTCCTTTTCATGTGGCAGGAGCGTGCGAAGACGCTGGAAGAGATTGCGAAGTTTTCGCCGCGCGATGCCGAGCGCTACCCCGCCTACGAGGAGCACCTGGAACGGCTCGCGCGGTTCCTCGAGCCGATGCTGCTGACCGCGCCGCCGAATGTGCCGCCGCGCTCGGCAACCGATTTCGTGGAGTTCGCCCGGCTGGCCGGCCGGCTGCGCGGTCTGGGCCGCCGCGACATCGCCGCGCTGGTCAAGATCTTCACCCAGAGCGTCGCCGAATTTCTGGACGAGTGGTTCGAATCCGACGTGCTGAAGGTAACTCTCGCCACCGACGGTGTCATCGGCGCCAACGGCGGCCCGCGCTCGCCCGGCACCGCGTATGTATTGCTGCATCATTGTATGGGCGGCGTGGGCGGCGTGCGCGGCCTGTGGGGCTTCGTGCGCGGCGGCATGGGCGCGATTTCGGAAGCGCTGGCTGCCAGCGCGCGCAGCCGCGGCGCCGAGATTCGCTGCTCCTCGAAGGTCGTGCGCATCGTGGTTCGCGGTGGCATTGCCACCGGCGTCGTGCTCGCCGGCGGCGAAGAAATCTCCGCGCGCGTCGTCGTTTCCGGCGCGCACCCGCGAACCACCTTTCTCGACCTGCTCGAGCCCGGCCACCTGGACGAAGAATTTCTGAAGGCCATTCGCCTCTATCGCTCCGAGGGCACCTCGCTCAAGATCAACCTCGCTCTCGATGGCCTGCCCGGCTTCCGCGCGCTGCCGGGCGACGAGGCCGGGCCGCAGCATCGCGCCACCATCCACATCTGTCCCGGCATGGAATACCTGGAGCGCGCCTGGGATGACGCCAAGTATGGCCGGCCCTCGCAAGGCCCGCTGCTCGAGATGACGATTCCCACGACATATGACCCCAGCCTCGCCCCGCGCGGCAAGCACATCATGGGCATCTTCCTGCAATACGCGCCTTACACCTTGCAGGAAGGCTCGTGGGACAAGCTGCGAGAGACATACGCCGATCACGTGCTCGACATCATCGCCGAGTACGCGCCGAACATCCGTTCCCTCGTGCTCCACCGCCAGGTGCTCACGCCGCTTGACCTCGAGCGCATTTACGGCCTCACCGGCGGCAACATCTTCCACGGCGCGATGAGCCTGGACCAGATGTTCTTCCTGCGCCCGGTCGCTGGCTGGGCGCGCTACCGCACGCCGATTCGCAACCTTTATTTGTGCGGCTCCGGCACGCATCCCGGCGGCGGCGTGATGGGCGCGCCCGGCTTCAACGCCGCGCAGGCCATTCTCAAAGACCAGCGCCGTTAGCGTTTCGCCGCCAGCGAATCGAACCTTTTTTCAGGCGCCATCATGTAAGAACTGCGCGCCGCACGCCCGCGGCCTGCCCCAAGGTTGTGCGCGAAGAATCACTTACCGATTTGGCATGGAAGCTGCGGGCAGCGAGCGCCGGGTAACCTTGTCCCAAGCCCGGCACCCGCGAAACATGGATCCCAATCGGAGGAAAATTATCATGCAAACTCGTTTCACCACCGCCTTGCCCCGGCTGGCGGCTGTTTCCCTCATGACCCTTGGCGCCGCGCTGCTGGTGGCCCCGCAAGCGCAGGCTGCGACTCTGCAGGGCACTTACTCTTTTCGTATGACGCCCGCCAAGAGCTTCAGCGCCGACGCTCCCGGCGACCCCGGCGGCCTGGCAACTGCCCCGCGCCAGGACATACTTCGAGTGGGCGTGCTCAGCGCCGACGGCTCGGGCAACCTGAAGGGCCACACCATCGCCACCACCGACACCAACGCCGGCCAGACCTGGATGGTGACCTTTGACTGGACCGGCAAATACATTCTCAACGCTGACGGCACGGGCTTCTTCTCCGTTGACACGTTCAGCAACGTGGTCTGCACGAACATGACCGTGGCCCATACCGGCGCCACTCCGCACCCGGTCGCTGCCGGCGGCACGCCGGCTGCCGGCAATGTGGCGTGTCCCGTGGCTGGGCCGCCCGTGGAAGCGCACGAGGATTACGCGTTCGTCTTCTCCACGCAAAGCGGCAAGCAGATCGAGTTCATTCAGACCGACAACGACGGTGGCGGCGCCAAAATCTTCATGACTGGAGTTGCCAGGACGCAAGGCGCCGCGGGCGACAACAACGGCGACGACAAGAGCAACGGCGACCAGGGCAACGGGAACAATCAAGGCAGAGGGAACAACCAAAACGATCAGTAAGCGCCCGGGGCCGCCGCAGAACGGTTTCGGCGGCCCTGCCAGCAAATCCCTGGAAGCCGCGCGGTGCCCGGCGGCTACAGCTCGTTCTTCTTGTATTGCTCGACGATGTAGTCGCAGGCGCGGGCCGTAATGGCCATCATCGTGAGCGTCGGGTTCTGGCAGGCGGTGGAGACGTAGCAGGCGCCGTCGGTGACGAAGATGTTCTTCACGTCGTGCGCCTGGTTGAAGCGGTTCAGCACGCTCGTCTGCGGGTCGTTGCCCATGCGCGCCGTGCCCACCTCGTGGATGCAGAAGCCGGGCACGGAATACTGGCCGGTGAGGTGAACGTTTTTCGCGCCGGCCGCTTCGACCATTTCCGCGCCTTGCTGGCGGCCGTCGTCGAAGAGCTTCTTTTCGTTGTCGCTCCAGCTCATGTGGATGCGCAGCGCGGGAATGCCCCAGGCATCCACCACCTCGTGATCCAGCTCGGCGTAGTTTTCTTTACGCGCCAGGCACTCGCCCCACAGCCCCACGCTTACGTGCCACGCGCCGTTGCGCACCGCATCCTTGTAAGCAGCCCCGAAGCCCGGCGCGCTGAAGCGGAAACCCGGCGAGCTGCCGCCCT
This sequence comes from Bryobacterales bacterium, assembly GCA_035632135.1. Classification (GTDB taxonomy): domain Bacteria; phylum Acidobacteriota; class Terriglobia; order Bryobacterales; family JACQDG01; genus DASQHK01. Next base: position 7,585 of record DASQHK010000284.1, on the reverse strand, counting down.
GGTAGCCGTAGCCGCGGATGAAGCCGTTGGTCATCTTTTCCTTCACGTTGCGAAAGCGCGGGATGTAAATGCCGTTGGGCCGGCGCGGCGGCCCGAACCAGGGCCTGGCTTCGAGCATCGGCAGCTCGCCGGCCGCCCCGCCACCGTAAATGTGGTCCATCAGGTACTGACCAAGCACGCCGCTTGAGTTGCAAAGGCCGCCAGGCGCGGAATTCAGCAGAATGCGCGTCGATTCGAGCGTCGAGGCGCACAGCACGACGACTTTGCCCCGCAGCTCGCGCGGCGCGCGCGTGACGCGATCGAAGTACGCTACGCCCGCCGCCTTCCCCGTGGCCTTGTCCAGGACCACGTGGCTCACCACCGCGTCGGTCATCAGCGTGAGCCGTCCGGTCCTCTCCGCCGCGGCCAGGGTGATACGCGGGCTGGCGTAGTAGGAATTTGTAATACATCCCTGCTCACAGGGCCCGCAGTAGTGGCAGGCGGCGCGGCCGTTGTGCGCTTTGGTGATGATGGCCACCCGGCCGATCGTCACCACGCGCCCCATCTTCTTTTTCACCGCGTCGCGCAGCAGCCGCTCGCCGCAGGTCATCTCCATGGGCGGGAGGAAGTTGCTGTCGGGCAGTACATCGTATCCCTCGGCCTGCCCGCTGATGCCGACGAATCTCTCGACGATCTCGTAATACGGCATGAGGTCGGCGTAGGAGATCGGCCAGTCGTCGCCGTAGCCGTCGCGGCTGGCGGCCTTCAGGTCGATGTCGCCCATGCGATAACTCTGCCGGCCCCAGGTGAGCGAGCGCCCGCCCAGAATGCGGCAGCGAATCCAGCGAAACGGCTTGCCGGTTTCGGTGGTGTACGGATTCTCCAGATCGTCCACGAACCAGTCCTGGTTGGACTCGCGGCACGCGTAGCACAGCCCCTGAATCGGCCGCCGCACCAGCTTGTGCGGATCGTCGCCGCGATATTTCAACTGATAGGGCTCGACGTGTTCGGTGAAATCCGCCGGCGTGATCTTCTTCCCCGCTTCGAGCACAGCGACGCGCAGGCCGGCTTCGGCAAGCTGCTTGGCCGCCCAGCCGCCGGTCGCGCCCGAGCCAACCACGATGGCATCGAACACATCGTGACCGCGCGCGATGACTTGCAGCATATCCGCATTCTACCGCCGCCCTCCGCGTCCGGGCGGTCACGCCGTTTTGAAAAATTTATTGCCCACTGTTTCAGCCGCTTGGCGATTTCCGCCCCCGCCGCCGCTGGCAGGGCCGGTTATCCTGGTAGTGAGCGTTGGCCAACGCGCTCCGGTAATGGTGTTTGGCCGCAGGTTGCACCGGGCCCATGAGGCCCGCCGGCCTCGCGGCTACCGCCCCTTTGAGACGCGCGATCACTGCAAAGTGCCGCGGCAAGAAGAGGGGGCGGGACAGCACGTCCATCGATGGACGAAAGACGGGATTCCCAAAGGAACCCCCACTGGTTTGGCTCGGCGCGGCCGAGCTGAGATTAACCTCTTCCGACTGGTGGCCCGAGTAGGGTCCCGCGCACCCCGGCTGGCCGAAGAGCGGTGGAGACATCCACTACTTCGGCCGCCGGAACGGAGCATTTCTCAACTTACAACCTCACCGTAACGCCGCAGTGTGTCCGCGCGCCGCGCGCGTTTTCATTCCTCACTCTTCCACTCCTCAATTTCTCACTTCTTGAGGTCCCCCGCTGCGGCCGCCGGAACAGAGCATTTCTCAACTTACAACCTCACCGCAACGCCGCAGTGTGTCCTCGCGCCGTGCGCGTTTTCATTCCCTCAATTCTTCCATTCCTTCAATCCCTTCAATTCTCTCCTCTCACTCCGCCTTGATCTCCGTCCACAGGCGGTCGCGGAGCCGCTCGCCTTCGGGCGGAATCTCCGCGAACCATTCGGCCTTAACCAGGCGCTCCGGCGGCGGGTAGAGGTCGGGGTTGTCGCGCACGCTCGAGTTGAGCAGGGCGAGCGCGCCAGCGTTGGGCGTCGAGAACATCGTCGAGCGGGCGATGGCCGCGCTGACCGCCGGCCGCAGCAGGTAGTCAATCCACCGATAGCCGGCCGCGGCGTGCCCCGCCTGCGCCAGGATCACCGCGCTGTCGGCGAATAGAGCAAAGCCCTCCGACGGAAAACAATACTCGAGGTCTTTGTTCTCGGCGATGGCCTGGTAGGCGTCGCCGTTCCACAACTGAGCTGCCCACACGTCGCCGGCGATGAGCTGCGGCTTGACTTCCGCGTTGATGTAGGCGCTCAGCAGCGGCTTCTGGCGGATGGCCTCGGCGCGCGCGGCCTCAAGCTCGCGCTCATCATTCGAGTTCAGGCTGTAACCGAGCCTCTTGAGGCACGCGCCGAGCACTTCGGCCGGGTCGTCGAGCATAGTGATCTTGCCGCCAAGCGCGGGGTCCCACAGGTCCGCCCAGCTCGTGAGCGTGCGGCCCACGGCACGGCGGTTGTACACGAAACCGCTCACGCCCCACATGTACGGCACGCTGTAACGCATGCCGCGGTCCCAGGGCGGGTCGCGGAAGCGGGCCTCCAGATTCCCGAGGTTTGCCAGGCGCCCGTGGTCGAGCGGCGCGAGCAGGCCGCGGCGCACCATCGGCCCGACGAAAGAGTTGCCGGGATACAACACGTCCCATCCCGAGCCACCGGCCAGAATCTTGGCCAGCATCTCCTCTTCGCTCTCGAAAGTCTCGAAGTTGACGCGGAGGCGCGTTTCGCGCTCGAAGCCGGCGATGGTGTCCGGGGCGATGTAGTCGGACCAGCAGTAAACATTGACCTCGCCCGCCGCGGCGCCGCGCCGGCAGCCGGTGAGCGCCGTGGCGGCGCAGGCGAGCCAATGACGCCGTGAAATCATGCCACCGCGCCGCGCGCCCCCGCTGCTCCGGCCACGTCGCCCCGGCCGCCCTCGCCCGTGCCCGCTTGCAGCCGGTCGGCGATCAGGATCAGCCCGCCCAGCGCGACAATCAGAATCGCCGAAAGCGCATTGACCACCGGGCTCACGCCGCGCCGCGCCATCGAGTAAATCACCATGGGCAGCGTTTCCGAGCCGACCCCCGCCACCAGGCTCGTGATCACGTAGTCGTCGAACGAGAGGATGAAGGCCAGCAGCGCCGCCGCCACAATGCCGGGCTGGAGCAGCGGCAGGGTCACGTGAACAAACGTGGTGAAGCGGCCGGCGCCGAGGTCCATGGCCGCTTCCTCGAGCGCCGGGTCGAGCGCCGCCAGCCGCGCTCGCACCACGATCACCACGAACGCAATCGAGAACGCCACGTGCGCGATGAGGATCGTGTCCAGGCCCAGGCCGAAGTCGGCGAAGCGGAACACCAACTGGAAGAACGCCAGCAACGAGATGCCGGTGACGATCTCCGGCGTGACGATCGAGAGCTGCAGCGCGGCGTCGAGCGCGCGCTCGCCCCGCGTGCGAAGGCGGTCCATCGCGTAAGCGGCGAGTGTGCCGATCACGGTCGAAATCACCGTCGCCGCCACGGCCACCAGCAAGCTGTTTTCGAGCGCGTCGAGCATGCGAGCATTGCGCGCCAGCTCGCGGTACCACTTCCACGACAGGCCCGTCCACACCGTGAAGCGCGACTCATTGAAGCTGAACACGATCAGAACCAGTACTGGCAGATGCAGGAAGGCGTACGCGGCAAGAGCAACGAGCGGCAGCGAGCGAGACCGTCTCATGCGATCGTGTCCGAAGCTTCGGTGCGCCGCCGGTAAAGCTGCAGCGCCGCCACCACCACCGCCATCAGCAGCAGCGAGACGGCCGAGCCGAACGGCCAGTCCCGGCCGGTGGTGAACTGGTTCTGCACCAGGTTGCCGATCATCATGCTCTTGCCGCCGCCGAGCAGGTCAGGCGTGATGTAAGCGCCGAGCGCGGAAATGAAGACCAGCACGGAGCCGGCGTAGATCCCCGGCCGGGTGAGCGGCAGGGTGACGCGGACGAGGCCCGCCACGGGCGTTGCGCCCAGGTCGGAGGCTGCCTCGAGCAGCGCCCGGTCCAGCCGCTCGATCGAGGCGTAAAGCGGCAAGACCATCAATGGCAAAAAGCCGTAGACCAGGCCCACCAGAACCGCGCCGGCGTTATAGAGCAGCGGCAGCGGCACGCGGATCCAGCCCAGGCGGATCAATACAGTATTGATGAGACCTGTATCGCGCAGCAAGAAGATCCAGGCGTAGGTGCGAACGAGGAAACTGGTCCAGAAGGGCAGCACCACCAGAAACAGCAGCAGGCTCTTGCGGCGGCCGCCGTGAAACGCGATGTAGTAGGCCAGCGGATAGCCGATTGTCAGGCACAGCGCCGTGGTCAGCGCCGCCATCACAAACGTGCGCGCCAGGATGCGCAAGTAGAGCGGATCGAAGAACCGCAGGTAGTTGCCGAGCGTGGCCGGCGCCGCAACGCCGCCGTAGTATCCCTTGCTCAAAAAGCTGTAGACGACGACGATCGCCAGCGGGAACAGAAAGAACAGCGTCATCCACGCCCACGCGGGCGCGGTGAGCCAGTTAGTGCGCCGCATTCTGGTACCACGCGATCGTCTCGCGCAGGCCCTCGGCGAGCGGCGTGCGCGCGCGAAAGCCGAAATACTCCCAGGCGCGCGAGGTGTCCAGGCGGCGGCGCGGCTGGCCGTTGGGCTGCGAGGTGTCCCAAACGATCCGGCCTTGGTAGCCGCACGCGGCGGCGATTTTCTCGGCCAACTCGCGGATGGAAATCTCCTCCCCGCTGCCGAGATTCACCGGATCGGGCAGGTCATAGCGCTCGGCCGCCAGGGCGAGACCGTCGGCCGCGTCGCGCACAAACAAGAACTCCCGCGTGGGCGTCCCGTCGCCCCAGCAGGTGACCTCGGCGGCGCCCGTCCGCCGGGCCTCCAGGAATTTCCGGATCAGGGCCGGGATCACATGCGACGATTGCAGATCGAAATTGTCGCGCGGGCCGTAAAGGTTCACCGGCAGCAGGTAGATACTGTTCATGCCATACTGCTGGCGATAGGCCTGGCACTGCACCAGCAGCGCCTTCTTGGCAACGCCATAGGGCGCGTTGGTCTCTTCCGGGTAGCCGTTCCACAGGTCGTCTTCGCGAAAGGGAACCGGGGTGAACTTCGGGTAGGCGCAAATGGTGCCCGCGACAATCGTCTTTTCTACGCCGTAGCGCCGCGCGTACTCGATCAGTTGAATCCCCATGATGGCGTTCTCGTAGAAAAAACGCCCCGGGTTTTCGCGATTGGCGCCGATGCCGCCGACCACGGCCGCCAGGTGAAACAGCACCTGCGGGCGGCTGCGCTCGAAGAGGGCTTCCACGCCCGGCGCAGTGGTCAGGTCAAATTCGCGCCGGCGCGGCACGAAAATCTGATCGCACCCGCGCTCGCGCAATGCCTCCAACAGACACGACCCCAGGAAGCCGGCGCCGCCGGTCACGCAGATTCTTTTGCCGGCTAGGTTCATGGCTTGGCGAGAAATGCCGTACGCATCTAGGGCGCGAGCGAGGCCGGGGCCATGACGCCGGCCTTGCGGGCGGCCAGGGTGGCGATATCGGCCTCCACCATCAGCCGCACCAGCTCTTCGAAGCTCACCGTGTGGCGCCAGCCCAGCTTGCGCCGCGCCTTGCTCGAATCGGCGAGCAGGCTGTCCACCTCCGCCGGCCGGCGGTAGCGCGGATCGATCTCCACGTAACGCCGCCAGTCGAGCCCGGCGCAGTCAAAGGCCAGCTCCACGAATTCCCGCACGGAGTGCTGCACGCCGGTGCCGATCACATAGTCGTCCGGCTCCTCCTGCTGCAGCATCATCCACATGGCCTCCACGTAGTCGGGCGCGTAGCCCCAGTCGCGCCGGGCGTCGAGGTTGCCCAGATACAGCTTATCCTGGAGCCCGAACTTGATGTGGGCGATGGCGCGGGTGATCTTGCGCGTGACGAAGGTCTCGCCGCGCCGCGGCGATTCGTGGTTGAACAGCACGCCGCAGCAGCAAAACATGCCGTAGCTCTCCCGGTAGTTCACCGTGATGTAGTGCGAAAACGCCTTGGCGCAGCCGTAGGGGCTGCGCGGATAGAATGGAGTGCTCTCGTTTTGCGGCGGCGGGCTCGATCCAAACTGCTCGCTCGACGATGCCTGGTAGAAGCGCGTTTTCAGGCCGGTCTGCCGGATCGCCTCGAGCAGCCGCACGGTCCCGCTGGCGGTGATGTCGGCGGTGTATTCCGGAATGTCGAAGCTCACCCGAACGTGGCTCTGCGCGCCGAGATTGTAGATCTCATCAGGCTGCAGGCGGTGCAGCAACTGCGACAAGCTGCTCGAATCCGCAAGGTCGGCGAAATGCAAAAAAAAGCGCGTGTGCGGATCGTGAAAATCGTGGTAAACACCCTCCACGCGCTCGGTGTTGAAGCTGCTCGACCGCCGCTTGATGCCGTGCACCTGGTAGCCCTTGCGGAGCAGGAATTCCGCCAGGTAGGAGCCGTCCTGGCCGGTGATCCCGGTGATGAGCGCGGTCTTCATGCGGCCACAAACCTATCCATTATAGGCTCAGCGACGCGTCCGCCGCCAGCGAGAGGTCGGAGAAGGTGCCGCGCAGAAACTTGGGATACGCCGCCGCGGCGATCATGGCAGCGTTGTCGGTGGAAAGGCGCGGGCTGGGGAAGTAGACATGGTACGGCGCGGCTTCGCCCGCGAAGCGCCGGCGCAATCCCGCGTTGCAGGCCACGCCCCCGGAGATGATGATGGACCGCGCTTCCTCCCGCCCGGCGGCCCGCAGGGCGTGGCGCAGCAGCTCCTCGATCACCGTTTTCTGGAAGGAGGCGATCAGGTCAAGCGTCGCCTGCGGGGTCGCTTCGCGCCACTGCTCGACGCTGGGCCGCGGCGTCGCGCGGCCGAGCGCCCGGCGGCGCTCGATCTCTTCCTCCATCCCGGCCGCCTGCACATGGCGCAGCACCGCCGTTTTCAGGCCGCTGAAACTGAAATCGAGATCGTTCCCTTTCATTTTCGCCGGCGAGAAACGCACTGCCTCGGGGTTGCCGTGAGGGGCGAGGGAATCGATCACCGGCCCGCCGGGATAGCCCAGGCCGAGCAGCTTGGCAACCTTGTCGAAGGCTTCCCCGGCGGCGTCATCGCGGGTGCGGCCGAGCAGGCGGTAACTCCAGTCGCCATCGCCGTCCGAGCGCACGTGGAACAGGTGTGTGTGCCCGCCGCTCGCCACCAGCGCCAGCGCGGGAAACTCGACCGGCTCGCCTTTCTGTTTCTGCTCGAGGACCACCGCGTGAATGTGCCCTTCGATGTGGTTCACGCCGATCAGCGGCACGCCCCACGACAGGCTCAGCGCTTTGGCGTAGCACAGGCCGACCAGCAGCGACCCCACCAGCCCCGGCCCGCACGTCACCCCCACCGCGCCCACGTCGCGGTAGCCGATGCCGGCGTCCTCCACCGCCTGCCGCACCACCGGAACGATGGCGCGCAATTGCTCGCGCGAGGCCAGCTCCGGCACCACGCCGCCGTAGCGGCGATGGACGTCGATCTGCGAGGCGACCACGTTCGAGAGCAGCCGCTCGCCCGACTCCACCACCGCCGCCGCCGTTTCGTCGCACGACGTCTCTATTCC
>DASQHK010000283.1:0-2187 GCA_035632135.1 Bryobacterales bacterium | reverse complement strand
TTGGGGTCGAGCGAAACGCCGGCAAAGCGGCTGAGGATGTCGAGCGTGCGCGGGCAGCAGGCGGCACCGTATTGGATGGCCCGGCCGCGCTCGGAAGCGAACGACGGCCAGTTGGGGTGCGCGGTCCGCTTGGCCTCCACGTGCGGCAGGATGGGTAGAATCACGGAGCCGCCGGGATGCGAAGCCGGCACGTTCTCGGCCTTCATGGCGGCGATGAAGCGAGCGCACTTTTCCTTGCTCTCGAAGCCCACGAACACGGCGGAGCCGACTTCGCCGGCGGGGTCGGGCAGCCGGCGCAGGCGCAGGCCGGGCAGGTCGCGGATGCCGCCGTAGACGCGCTGCGAGTTGGCGCGCACGGCGCCGACGATGGCGTCAAGCTTGCGCAACTGGGCCAGCAGGACGCCGCCGGTAAACTCGCTCATGCGGAACTGGCTGCCGGGAAAAGAGTCGAGCTGGGCGCGGCCGAGCGCCTTCTCGTGGGGTTTGCGCAGGCCGCCCAAGTCGTGGAAGCGCGAGGCGCGCTCGAACAGGACCGGATCGTCGATGGCGAGCGCACCGGCCTCGCCCGCCGTAATGGTCTTATTAATCTGCATACTATACATGCCAACATCGCCGAGCGAGCCCACCGGCTTCCCTTTGTAGCTCGCGCCCAGGCTCTGCGCGCAGTCCTCGATCACCTTGATGCCGTGCTTGCGGGCGATGGCCAGGACCGGGTCCATGTCGCACGGGTTACCCTGCAGGTGCACGGCCATGATCGCCTTGGTGTGCGGGGTGATCTTGCCCTCGATATCGGCGGGATCGAGGTTGAACGACTCGTCAATCTCGGCGAAGACCGGCAGCGCGCCGGCCAGGACGATGGCGTTGTAGCTGGAGTGCCAGGTCCAGGCCGGCAGGATCACCTCATCGCCGGGACCGACCTCGAGCGCGGCCACCGCGGTGTGCAGCGCCGCGGTACCCGAGGTCACCGCCAGCGCGTAGCGGCGGCCCATGCGCGCCGCAAACTCCTGCTCGAAGGTGAGGACCTTCTTGGGCGGCTCGGAGCCGGGGCCATACCAGCGGAAGGGCCGGCGGGTCTCGACCACCTCGATCAGTTGCGCGCGCTCTTTATCGTCGTAGTACTCAGGGCCGAAGAATGTGGCCCGGAGCGGCTTTTCTCGGACGGGCGCGCCGCCTTCGACGGCCAGCCTGGGCTTCGCCTGGGCGACGCCCGCGGCGGCGGCTGCGGCTGCAACGAACTCTCTCCGATTGACCATGGAAACCTCGCTTGCAGCCAGCATATACCTTTTCGGCGGCAAACGAAATGGGAAAACGATACTGGACCTGCACGGTCCGGCTTTTTCCGCCGATCACTGCAAAGGGATGCGATGAGGGCGAGAAGGCGTCACGCGCGCGGGGGCGGGCGGAAGCAGGGAGGCACGGGGGGCTTCGAGGCGCGGCCGGTGATCAGCCTGTGCATGATCGTCCGCGACGAAGAGCAGTTCCTGCGGAAGTGCCTGGAATCAGCGCGCGGGGTGGCGGATGAGATCGTGGCAGTCGATACCGGCTCGCGGGATTCGACCGTGTCCATCGCGCGGGAATTTGGAGCGCGGGTGGTTGAATTCACCTGGAGCGACGACTTCGCCGCCGCGCGCAATCAGGCCCTGGCGGCCGCTTCGGGCCAGTGGATGCTGGTGCTTGACGCCGATGAGCGGCTCGACGCCGCGACGGCCCCGCGTATTCGCCAGGCGGCGTTGCGCGGAGGCTTCGACGCCGGCTACCTGCGGTTCCTCAACATGGCCGAAGGCGGACCAGGGGGCCAGGAGTGGCTCGCGCCGCGCCTCTACCGCCTGCGGCCGGGATTGCGGTGGGTCGGCCGCATTCACGAGCAGGTGGCGTGCGGCGCCGGCGAAGTCCGCCGCCGCGAAGTGGGGGCCACTGTGTATCACTACGGCTATCAGGCCGCCGTGTGCGCGCAGCGGCAGAAGCGCGAGCGCGCCGCGCGGCTGCTCCAAAAGGCCCTCGAAGATCCCGAAGCGCAGGATCCGCTGCTCCGAGCCAACTACCTGTTCCACCACGCCAACCAGGCCGGCGGGGAGGAACTGCTCGACCGTTACGAGCGCTTGGCGGCGTTTGTGCGAGAGACCTGGCCGCAGGAGCCGCCGCGCGCGCCCTGGATCACCGGCGGCCTGGCCGAGTACGCCCGGCTGC
>DASQHK010000282.1:0-2479 GCA_035632135.1 Bryobacterales bacterium | reverse complement strand
GGGGCCGGATTGCCGATGCCCCAGTAAATCAGGTTCAGTTCCGGGTCGTAGCTGCCGGTGAGCCACGTGTCGCCGCCCCCGCTCTTCCAGGAATCGCCGGCCCAGGTCTCGTTGCCCGGCTCACCCGGTCTTGGAATCGCATCCCATTGCCAGAGCCGCTCGCCGGTGGTAGCGTCGAAGGCGGCCAGCAGACCCCGCATGCCGAAATCGCCCGGGGCGACGCCTGTGATGATCTTGCCGTTGAGGACGAGCGGCGCCGCCGGCGACCAGTATCCGTCTTTCGCCTCCGCGATCTTCGACTGCCAAAGCAGATTTCCGCTGCGCGCGTCGAGCGCGATCAGAAAAGCATCGGGCGTGGTGAAGTATACCCGATGGCCATAAACCGCCACGCCGCGATTGGGACCCTGACCATCCTTGGACGGATAGCGGTAGCTCCAGATCAAACGGCCCGTGCGGCCGTCGAGCGCATACACCTCTCGGGGCTGCGTGACGTACATCACGCCGTCCACCACGATCGGCACGCTTTCGAGCCTTTCCGCTTTGGGCACGTGAAAGATCCATTTCGGCACCAGCGTCTGGATGTTGCCGGCGTGGATCTGCTTCATCGGGCTGTGACGCTGCGAACTGTACGAGCCGGAGTAAGTGAGCCAGTTGCGCGGATCGGCCTTCTGCAACTGCTGATAGGTCACCTGCGCCGCCGCGGGCCACAGAAAGCAGAAGCAGCAGGCCAGCCTCGCCAGGGCCGTCATCGCTCGCCCTCCTCGTCTTCTGGCCGCTTTACCTTATAACGGGCCTGGCGGCTGAGGAACGCCAGCAGGTCTTGCAGCTCCGCCGGGCTAAGCCTCTTGTCGTAATCGCTGGGCATGAGGGAGCGGTCCTTGTACCTTACATCGCGCAGCTCGTCGCGAGTGAACAATTGGAGTTGCTCGTGGCTGTCCAGGAGCTGGAGCGAGAAGTTGTCCTCGTTCTTGATGATGCCGGAGAAGCGGCGCCCCTTGGCCGTCACAACCTCCGCCGGCCGGTAGCCGTCCGGGATCTGCGGGCGAAGCTGGGTCAAGGCATCGTGAATCTCTTTCAGCGTGCGCTCGCCGCCGGTATTCGAAAGATCGGGCCCCAGGATGCTGCCGCGCCCGGCGATCATGTGGCAGGAGTTGCAGCCGCCCTTGCCCCAGAAGACTTGCTCGCCGTGGGCGGCGTCGCCGGGCACAAAAGCGTCAGAGGCGCTGGCGCGCAGGCTGCGAATGTAGGCCACAACCTTCCAGATGTCCATGGTCTCCAGGCCGGAGGGAGGCATCTGCGTGCCGGGGATGCCGGTTTGGACGGCCTCGAAAATCGATCCGTCCGTCGAGCGCACGTAGTCGCGCCCGCCGGCGAGCGCAGGACCGCGCTCCCCCGCCGCGCCGTTCAACCCGTGGCATCCCGTGCACGAGCGGTTGTAGATCTCGCGGCCTTCGCGGACGGCCTGCTCGCTCGAGCCGAGCGGGTTCTTCTTGGGCGGGGCGGATCGCTGCTGCGCCGGCGCCGCCGCCACCAGCACCACGGCCGCCAGCCACGTGACTGTGTTAAGCACCCCGGCCCTCCTGCCGAGCCCGGTCGCTGGCTTGGGAACGGGCGGCACCCGCCAAGAAACAAGTCGCATGGAAGAGATCCTCACTAGCCTCGCAACAATAGCTGATATCCCTTTGCCTTGTCCACTGGTCGATCAGCGGCAGGCCCTCGCCGGCGCCGGCATCGCGCCAGCGGGCGCCTCGGGCAGATTGACACCCGCCTCGATTCGTAAAATACTCGTCTTGTGACCCGAATGCTGCGCCGTTCGATCCCGCTTCTGATCCTCAGCGCTTGCTGGATTCCCGTTCTGCGGCCGCAGTCGCTGCCGCTGCGCTGGCTCGACCTGACAAACGCGGCATTGGAGGTGAACGGCCTGCCGTGGTACGGCGAAAACAACGGCGAGATGTTCCGGCTGCCGCGCCGGTTGGAAGATCAGTTCCGGCCCCCGGTTTGGAATTTGGCCAAGTCGCCCAGCGGGGCGAGGATTCGGTTTCGCACCAACTCCAATGCGCTTGCGATCCGGCTGGAATACCCGTCCCCTCCGAACATGGCCAACATGCACGCCTTCGGCCAGACCGGCGTTGATCTGTACGTGGACGGCGTGTACCGGGGGACGGCCATCGCCGGCAAGGACGCCGCACCCGGCAAGACGTACGAGCACGTCTACTTCAACTTGCCGGACCAGCCGAGGGTCGAGCGCGACGTGACGCTGTACCTCTCGCTTTACAAGCCCGTCAAAGTGTTGGGGGTAGGTGTGGACCGCGATGCGAAGATGGCGCGCGCCGGGCGTTTCGCGCTGGCGAAGCCAATCCTTTTTTACGGCACCTCCATCACACAGGGAGGCTGCGCCAGTCGCCCCGGCCTCAGCTATCAGGCGATCCTCGGGCGCATGTTGAACCTGGATTTTGTCAATCTGGGCTTCTCGGGCAAC
>DASQHK010000281.1:0-2504 GCA_035632135.1 Bryobacterales bacterium | reverse complement strand
GCGTTGTTCGGAATAGTCCAGCGTCACGCTACCATGATCTCGTTCTTGCAGACCTTTCGCCTGCTTGGCATCATCTTCCTGGCGACGGTTCCTCTGCTGCTCCTGCTGAAGCGCCCCGCCCACCGCGCCTCCGGCGTCGGCGCGCACTGACAATTGACTTTCTCGCCGGCCCACACCTAACATGGACGCCGGATACAGGATCGTTGCCGCATGATCGGCCAAACGCTGGGCCATTACCGGATCGAATCGAAGCTGGGCGAAGGCGGCATGGGCGTGGTCTACAAGGCCTTTGACACTCACCTCGACCGGCCGGTGGCTATCAAGGTGCTCCCGCCGGAGGCAGTCGCCAACGCGGAGCGGAAGCGCCGCTTCGTGCAGGAAGCTAAGGCTGCCTCGGCGTTGAACCACCCCAACATCATCACCGTCCACGACATCGCCATGGCAGACGGCGCTGACTTCATCGTCATGGAGTACGTCGCCGGCAAGACGCTGGACGCCTGCATCGCGCATAAAGGCCTTCCCCTCGCCGAAACGCTGAAGTACGTCGTGCAGATCGCCGACGCGCTGGCCAAGGCGCACGCCGCCGGGATCGTCCATCGCGACCTCAAGCCGGCCAACATCATGGTCACTGAAGGGGGCCTGGTCAAGGTGCTGGATTTCGGCCTGGCGAAGCTGACCGAGCGTGACGAACAAGACGACCGTACCCTCACCCTCGACCGCGCGCCGCGCACCGAAGAGGGAATGATCGTGGGCACGGTGGCTTACATGTCGCCCGAGCAGGCGCAGGGCAAGAAGATTGGCGCTCGCTCGGACATCTTTTCCCTGGGCTCCGTCCTCTACGAGATGCTGACGGGCCAGCGGGCGTTCCAGGGCGAGAACAGAATATCCACGCTGGCGGCGATCCTCAACCAGGAGCCGCAGCCGGTGAGCCAAATCGCGCCGACGGTTCCTCGCGACCTGGAGAAGGTCGTCTCCCGTTGCCTGCGCAAAGATCCCGACCGCCGCTTCCAGACCGCTGCCGATCTCAAAGTCGCGCTACAGGAGATCAAAGAAGAATCCGAATCGGGCCAGCTGGCCGGTCCGGCCGTAGGGACGCCGCCCCGCCGCCGCGTCTCTGCGCCAGCGATCGCTGCGGCCGCGCTTCTCGTGGCCGTCGCTGCCGGCGCGACCTGGTGGCTAATGCGGCCTCGAACCCACGAGCCGGGCAAGGAGCTGGTCCTCACCCGCATGACTTCGGACTCCGGCCTGACCACGGATGCAGCCATCTCTCCCGATGGCAAGCTGCTGGCCTACGCCTCCGACCGCGGCAATGAGGACAACCTCGACATCTGGGTGCAGCAGGTCGCCGGCGGCCAGGCGATCCGGCTGACACACGATCTCGCCGATGACCACTTGCCTACATTCTCGCCCGACGGCAGCAAGGTCGTGTTTCGCTCCGAGCGGGCAGGGGGCGGCATTTACATCGTCCCGGCCCTGGGTGGGGATGAACGCTTGATCGCCAAGGGCGGCGACCGGCCGCGGTTTTCCCCCGACGGCAACTGGATCGCCTACTCGATTGGCTATGGGCTCCGTGCGGCCAGGATCTACATTGTGAGCTCGGCCGGAGGCGAACCCAGAGAGATCAAAACTCAGCTTCCGTGGGCTATTTTCCCGATCTGGTCGCCGGATGGAAGATACCTGTTGTTTTGGGGGAGCACGAACCCGATCGGCCTTGGGGCTGATTGGTGGGTCGCGCCGTGGGAAGGAGGCCAGGCAGTCCAAACCGGCGCAGCGGCTGTTTTCGACCGTCGGGGGTTGACGAGGGGACCCGCGACCATGGCGAGCGACTGGAGTGGGGACCACATCATTTTTTCGGCCTCCCTGGGGGATAGCACAAACCTGTGGCGGGCTTCGATCTCTCCAAAGACCTGGCAGGTCAGCGAGTCTCCGCAGCGGGTGACGACCGGCTCCGGCCAGGAACCCACAGCTTCGGTTGCCGTGGATGGCCGGCTGGTTTTTGCGGATCTGAACGGCGCCCTTGGCCTTTGGACCCTTCGGATCGACGCGAATGGCGGCAAGGTCCTTGGCAAACCGGAACCGCTAACCCAGGGCAGAGCCGACAACCTCCGCCCTTCTCTTTCCTCCGACGGCAAGAAACTGGTGTTCATCTCCAACCGGGCAGGAAACCCCGACGTCTGGATCAGAGATATGAAGACCGGCAAGGAAACCGCCCTCACTGCGACGGCGGGGGCTGAGTGGAACCCCTTCATCACGGCGGACGGCAGCAAGGTCGCCTATGCCTTGCTGACGCAAGGAAAGAGCGTGATCTACACGATCAATGCCAGCGGGGGCGTGGCCGAAAAGCTATGCGACGACTGCGGCCGGCCGATGGACTGGTCGCCGGATGGGAGAGGGATCCTCTACTGGTGGGGCCAGCCTGTCCGTTACAGCGCCATCGACGTGGCCAGCCGCCAGCGAGTGGACGTGATTCATCACCCCAAATACAACTTGCACCGCGCCCGGTT
>DASQHK010000280.1:0-4189 GCA_035632135.1 Bryobacterales bacterium | reverse complement strand
AGCCCGCTCGAGCAGGCCCTCGCCGACGACGTCACCCGCGCCTGCGCCGCCCAGCGGCTGCGCCACATGGGCGCCTTCGACTCGTTGCTGCATGCTGCGCAGCGCGGCGCGCCCGCCGTGCGCGCCACCGCGCTCTATCATCTCGGCCTGATGAAAAACCCTGCCGCCCTCGACGCGCTGGTCGCAGCGGCCAAGGACGCCGACCCGCTCGTCGGCGCCGGCGGCATTCACGCTCTGCTGCAATTTGACGACCCGCGCGTCCTGCCCACGCTCCTCGACATCGCCTCCCGCCAGGGCGTCTCGTCGCTCGCCGCGGTCAATAGCCTCGCCGGCTTCCACGATCCTTCCGTGCTCCCTGTGCTCTACACGCTCCTCGGGGCCCGCGACCCGCTCCTCCGCGTCGCCGCCATCGGCGCGCTCGGCGAAGTTGGCGACGCCGCGTCGGTCACGAAGCTCCAGCCTCTCCTTCGCCAGCAAGCCGACCTCCGCGCCACGCCCGGCATCGGCATTGGTCTGTTTCCGGCGGTGAATATGGCCCGTGCCGCCCGCGTCGCCATCGACAAAATTCAGTCCCGGGAGGCGCTCCATGCGGCTCGCTAAGACTTTTCTCCTCCTTGCCCTGCTCGCCGCCGCGCCGGCCTTTGCCCACCCCATGGGCAACTTCAGCGTCAACCACTACTCGCGCCTCGCCGTCTCGGCCACCGCCGTCCGCCTCGACTATGTATTAGACCTTGCCGAGATCCCCACGTTTCAGGAGCTGCAGGCCATCGGCGCGACGCCCGACAAGCTGCCGGCAGCATCCGAGTTGCACCGTTACGCCGCCCGCAAAGCCGCCGAGTGGACCGCGGCGCTGGACCTGAGCCGTGCCGGCCGCTCCTGCCGCTGGCGCGTTCTTTCCGCGCGCGCCGAGTTTGCCGAGGGCGCCGGCGGCTTGCCCACGATGAAGGTCCACGTGCAGGCCGAGGCGGCGGACGGCGGCGGCGACCTCCGCTACCGCGACAACAACTTCCCCGGCCGCGCCGGCTGGAAGGAGATCGTGGTCGCAGCGAGCGGCGCAACGCTCCACGGCGCGGAGAAATTTGCCTCCGACATCAGCCACGGTTTGACGGCTTATCCCACCGACCCCACCACCAACCCGCCGCAGACGCTTGCAGCATCGTTTCGCGTCTTGCCGCCGGTTCCGGTCGCGCTGCCCCCGGCGACTCCCGTGGCCGCGAATCCAGAGCCTCCGCCCGCACGGCCTGCCGCCATCGCAGCAACTTCCCCCGTCCCGCCGCAGCCGCAGCTCCAGTGGGGCAACATTCGCCGCGGCGATTTCCTCTCCACGCTGATGTCCGGCCGCGAGATCGGCTGGCGCCTGGTGCTGCTGGGCCTGGCGGTCGCCTTCTGCCTCGGCGCGTTCCACGCGCTTTCCCCCGGCCACGGCAAAACGATCGTCGCCGCCTACCTGGTCGGCAGCCGCGGCACCATCAAGCACGCTCTGTTTCTCGGCGGCGTGGTGACGCTAACCCACACCATGGGCGTATTCGCGCTGGGCCTGCTCGTGCTGCTCGCCGGTCCGCGCCTGGTCCCCGAGCGCCTCTATCCCTGGCTCGGCGTCGCCTGCGGCCTGAGCATTGTGGTCATCGGTGTAATCATGTTCCGCAAGCGCTGGGCCGCTATGTCTCACCACCACCATCATCACCACGATCATCATCATCATCACGACCATGCGCACGGCCACCACCACGACCATCCCCACACGCACTCGCATGACATCCCCGACAAGGTCACCCTCGGCAACCTGCTGGCTCTCGGCGTGAGCGGCGGCATCATCCCGTGCCCCTCCGCGCTGGTGGTTTTGCTGGCGGCCATTTCGCTCAACCGCGCCGCTCTGGGCGTGCTGCTCATCGTCGCCTTCAGCCTCGGCCTCGCGGTCGTGCTCAGCTCCATCGGCATCACCATGGTGCAGGCCCGCTCGCTCTTTGATCGCCTCCCCGTCCACGGCGCGCTGGCTCAGCGCCTGCCGGTGCTCTCGTCGGCTGTAGTGTCGGCGCTGGGCCTGGCCATCGCTCTCCAGGCGCTTTCCGCCGCGCTGCCGCTGCGCTGAACCGGCGACGCATCCAAGGCCGTCGAGGCCTCCCGCCACACTCGATCAAGGGGCGCCAGCCCGCCGGCTGCCGGTGCTTTCTTCGGCCGTTGCCTCCATGCTGAGCCTGGCCATCGCTATCCAGACGCTCAGCACAGCACTCCTACTTCGCTGAAGCCACCGCCGTCCGCGAGACCCTGTTATCATGCAGGGTTTCTGGAGGTGTCCCGTGTCATCGTTTCTTCGAGCGCTTCTCGCCGCCGCGCTTCTGTTTCCCTGTCTGTGGGCCAAGCGTCCCATCGAGCCCGACGACAATTACGACATCCGCGAGGTCGCCGATGCCGAAATCTCTCCCGACGGCCGCTGGATCGCCTACGTCGTCCAGATGAACGACTACCCGCGCCATACCTACGACCAGATCTGGCTGATGTCCGCGCGCGACCACTCCACGCGCCGCATCAGCGACCCCGACACCAGTGAGTCCGGCATCCGCTGGAGGCGCGACAGCTCCGCCTTCGCTTTTCTCTCCGATAAGGGCGGCCATCACGGCATCTGGATGGCCCGCACCGACGGCACGCGCGAGTTCCTGGTCGAGGCCGCCTACACCAACCACGTGCTCCCCAACACCGGCCATCGCCTCGCCTGGTCGCCCGACGGCGCGCAGCTTGCCTACATCGCCGCCGACGCCACGCAGGCCCCCGAATCCAACGACCCCATCCACATCACGCGCTATCTCTACAAGTACATCGCCGGCCGCGACGACAACCGCCGCGTCCACATTCACGTCGTCAGCGTCGCCGACAAGCGCTCGCGCCAGTTAACCCAGGGCTTCTACTACGAGCACACCCTCGACTGGTCTCCCGACGGCCGCGAAATTCTGTTCGAAAGCAATCGCGGCCCGCTCGACGAACTTGCGTTCAACTACGACATCTTCGCGCTCGACGCCCGCACGCGCCGCGAGCGCCGTCTTACCGATACCAAGAGCCAGGAATACCAAGCCACCTGGTCGCCCGACGGCAAAACGGTCGCCTACCTCGGCACCAAGCGCGACATCACCTGCTCGGAAACCACCATGGAGGACACCCACGTCTGGACCGTCTCCGCCTCCGGCGCCGATCGCCGTGAGTCGCCCGGCGCCCTGAAGCTCGACCGCCGGTGCACCCGCCCGATCTGGGCGCCCGACGGCCGCTCCATCTACTTCCTCGCCCAGGATCACGGCAGCACGTTTCTCTACAGCGTCCCGTCGCAGGGCGGCGGCCCGGCGAAGCAGCTCACGCACGATTTAGGTACTGTTGCTTCTTACTCGGTCTCAAACGACGGCCACATCGCTTACGCCTTCCGCTCGCCTGTTTCCCCTGCGGAGCTGTTTCTGGACGGCCAGCAGGTCACCCAGCTCAACAAAGCCCTGCTCGACGAAGTCGAGGTCAGCGTTCCCGAAGCCGTGACCTACCCCAGCGCCGGCGGCGTCTCCATTCAGGCCTGGATCATCCCGGCGCTCGATCGCCGGCCCGGCCGGAAATATCCGCTCGTCCTCACCATCCACGGCGGCCCGCACAGCTCGCAGGGCCCCGCTTTCTCCTTCAAGAATCAGGCCTACGCCGCCGCCGGCTATTCCACCATGATGGTCAACTACCGAGGCAGCGTCGGCTACGGCGAAAAATTTTCCGAAGGCTCCTTCGACAACAACGACGGCACCGAATGGGACGACGTCAACGCCGGCGTCGATTACGCCATCGCCCACAAGCCCTACGTCGACCCCGCGCAGCTAGGCATCGAAGGCACCAGCTACGGCGGCCAGCTCACCAACTGGGGCATCACCCGCACCACGCGCTTCAAGGCCGCCATCCCCACCGCCGGCATCAGCAACTTCATCAGCTACGACTACAACTCCTACTACCACGACTATTACCCCGTCGAGTACGGCAAGTATCCCTGGCAGGGCAACCTCTACCGCGTCCTGTGGGAGCACTCGCCGCTGGCCTACGTCACGCGCGTCAAGACGCCGGTATTATTCATGCACGGCGCGCTCGACAACGACGTCCCGGTCAACGACTCCGAGCAGTATTACATCGCCCTCAAGGAAAACCACGTCCCCACCGAGATGCTGCTCTATCCGCGCGA
>DASQHK010000279.1:0-2897 GCA_035632135.1 Bryobacterales bacterium | reverse complement strand
ACGCTGTAGGTGATGGGCGACGCGGTGAGGAGCTGGCCCATGTAGTAGTGCCACAGGTGCGTGCCGGTCTTGGCGTCGAGCGCGACTAACTGGCCGTCGTCATCGCCGAAAAAAACGAGGCCGCCGGCGGTGGCGACCGTTCCCGCCCACATCGTGCGCGGGCCGGTCATGGGATACTCCCAGCGCCGCTCGCCGGTGCGCGGGTCGAGCGCGCGCAGGTAGAACTTGCCGGGCTCGGTGGGGATCTCCTCGCCGCCCCCGCCCGCGAAGCCTTTCATCGGCTCCGGCTTCTCCGCCGAGCTGGTATATGTGTCGCATTGCTCGAGCGTCGGCACGTAGAACAGGCCTGTCTCGGGATCGTAGGAAGGATTCATCCAGTTCGACGCGCCGCGCACCGAGGGGCAGACGCGCTTGCCGCTGGCCGCGGGGTCCATATCGGGCACTTCGATCGGCCGGCCCTTGGCGTCAATGCCCGTCGCCCAGTTCAGCTTGTCGACAAACGGCTTGGCGCGCAGGAATTCTCCGTTGGTGCGGTCGAGCACGTAGAAGAACCCGTTGCGGTTGGCGTGCAGCAGCAGCTTCCGCGGCCGCCCGCCGAAATTCGCGTCGATGAGCACGGGGATCGATTGCGCGTCCCAGTCGTGCGTGTCGTGCGGGGTGAACTGAAAATACCAGCGCAGCTTTCCGGTGCCGGCGTCGAGAGCCACGACCGAGCAGGAATAGAGATCGTCGCCCTGCCGCCCGCGCCCGTAGAAATCCGGCCAGGGATTGCCGGTCTGCCAGTAGATGAGGTTCAGCTCGGAGTCGTAGGTGCCGGTCATCCAAGTGGAGGCGCCGCCCCACTCGACGGCGAAATCGCCCCAGGTTTCCGCGCCCGGCTCGCCCTTGGCGGGCACGGTCCAGAACCGCCATAGCTCCTCGCCGGTGGAGGCCGAAAGCGCGGCCACGAAGCCGCGATTGCCGCTATCGCCGCCGGTCACGCCGACGATGACGCGGTCTTTGAGCGCCAGCGGCGCGAGCGTGGCGGTCTGGTTCTTCTTGGCGTCGGCGTACTGCTTGTCCCACAGCACCGCGCCGGTGGTGCGATGCAGCGCCACCAGGTGCGCGTCCCCGGTGGCGAAAAAGACCCGGTTGCCCATAATCGCCACGCCGCGATTCACGTTCTCGCGCTTGGACTGCTCGGCCTTGTAGTGCCAGATGCTGCGCCCCGTGCGCGCGTCGAGGGCGTAGACTTCGTTGGTATTGGTGATATACATCACGCCGTCGCAGACAAGCGGCGTTGTCTCCAGGTGCTTGGCTCCCTCCACGTGGTACGTCCACTTGGGAACCAGCGACCCGACGGTCTGGCGATTGATCTGCCGGAGCGGGCTATAGCGCCGGGCGCCGTAGTCGCCGTAGTAGGTCAGCCAGTTGGCCCCTTCCCCTTGGCGGATATCCTCAAAGCGAACTTGCGCCGCCGCCGGGAGCGCCAGCAGCGCCGCGCATAGAAACCAGCGCCTCACTCATGCCTCCTGGAGTTCTGGGCCTGCTTCAGCTCGGCTTCCGCCGGCCGCATGGACTGGCGGCTTAGAAAGGCCAGCACGTTCTGCGTCTCCTCGGGCTTCAGCCGCTTGCCATAATCGTCGGGCATCAAGGACTTCTTGCGCCACACCACTTCGCGCAGGTTTTTTTTCAGCAGCAGGTGCAGGCGGCCCGTCGCGTCCAGAATCTGGATCGAGTAGTTCGTGTTATTTTTCGCCACGCCGGAGATTTTTGCGCCCGACTGCGCCGTCACCGTCACCGCGCGGAAACCATCCACGGGGTGCGCATTGGGGTCGGCGAGCGCCTGCTGCAACTGCCGCAACGCCCGCTGCCTGCCGATGTTCGACAGATCGGGTCCGAGGAACCCGCCGCGGCCGCCCAGCATGTGGCAGTCGGAGCAGCCGCCCTTGCCGAGAAAGATCGCCTCGCCGGCCTCGGCGTCGCCGGGCACATTCATCTCAAACGCCGGGGCGCTCAAGCTGCGCAGATACGCCACGAGTTGCCAGATCTTTTCATCCGGAAACGGGAACGGCGGCATGTCCGCGCCAGGCACCCCCTTCTGGATCACGTTGAACAGCTTCTTGTTGCTCGCCTCGCGCACCAGGCTGCCGTCGGCCAGATTGGGGCCGCGCCCGCCCTCGCCGCCCGGGCCGTGGCAAGCGCCGCACGCGCCGCTGAAAGTTTGCTTCCCGGCCGCGATCGCCTCCGGCTTGCCGGCCAGCGGATTCTCGATGTCGTCTTTCTTTTCCCGCGCGTCCTGCGCCGCCAGGCACGCCGCGCACACCAACACAAGCAGGAATCGCATCATGTCTGTTCCAGAGTAACAGAATTTACTAACGCGCCTTGCGCCCGCCACGCGAGCGGCAAAGCACGGTTTTGCGCGGAGCGAGATCCCCGCTGCGGTCATCGGCCGTCATAGGCAAGCGCCATGATACCCTGGAACTCGTGCGAGCCTGGCAAGTTCACGCCTGGGGCGAGCCGGAGACCATGACTCTGGCGCAGGCCGAACTCCCCGAGCCTGCCGCCGGCCAGGTGCGCATCCGCACTCGCGCCGCCGGGATTAATTTCTTCGACATCCTCCAGATCCAGGGTAAGTATCAGTACAAGCCACCGTTCCCGTTTACGCCTGGCGCGGAAGTGGCCGGCCTTGTTGACGCCGTGGGCCAGGGCGTCACGGAATTCGCCGCCGGCGACGCGGTGCTGGCCCTCACCCATGGCAACGGCTTTGCCGAGTACGCTGTCGCCGACGCGGCCCGCACCTTTCGCATTCCCCCCGGGATGAGCTTCGGCGAAGCGGCCGTGCTGCCCATCGTTTACCACACCGCGCTTTTCGCGTTGCAGCATCGCGCCGCGCTCGGTGCGGGCGAGTGGCTTCT
>DASQHK010000278.1:0-1834 GCA_035632135.1 Bryobacterales bacterium | reverse complement strand
GGCCTTATTCGGGAAGGACTCCAGGAGCTGGTGAGCTGGTTCCAGTGCTCCCATGCGCTGCTGGCCTTCTGGGACCAGCGCAACGAGCACTACTGCCTGTGCCGTTATCCGCCGCCGGACGACGGCGCCCGCACGGCCATGCCGGAGCTGGAGGAGAGCCGCGAATGGTCGGTGTTTCAGGGCGAGCGTCTGACTTTTCTGGCCAACGCAGTCCAGGCGCCACAAGACGGCGAGGCGCCGGCGGGGGAAGCGGGTCCGCCGGTGGCGACGAGTTCGGAAGCGGCCGACTACGATCTGCACGCGCACCTGATCCGCAAATTCCAGATCTCTAACGCCGTGGGATGCGGCCTTTACCAGGACGGCCAAGCCATCGGCCGGCTGCTGCTGATCAACCGCGTGTCGCCCGTGCAGCACGCGCTGCTGCGGCGGCTCAAGCGGGTGGCGCCGGTTTTTGCGGAGCTGGCCAGCCACCTGCTGGTCGTGCAGGCGGTGGAGCACGCCGCTTACGAGCGCGAGCGGCACCGCGTGGCGCAGGATTTTCACGACGGGCCGCTGCAAAGCGTGATCAGCTTCCAGATGAGGGTGCACACGATCCGCAAGCTGCTGGAGCGCGATCCCGGGGCGGCGGCGCTCGAGCTGGCCCAGTTGCAGGAGGTGGCGCGCAAGCAGGTCATCGAGATGCGGACGTTCGTCAACAGCATGCGGCCGGTGGAAGTGGGCACGGCCAGCCTGGCCGCCGCGGCGCGCCGCCTGGTGGACGATTTCCAGAAGGAGAGCGGCGTGCAGGTTACCTTCATGAGCGGCGAGGAGCCGGTCAGCATTCCGGGCAAGATCGCCGTCGATGTGCTGCAAATCGTCCGCGAGGGCCTGCACAACATCCACAAGCACGCCCAGGCCACCCACGTGCTGTTTTCACTGGAGAAAGCCGACAATCACCTGATTATCGCGGTGAACGACAACGGGAAGGGCTTCCGGTTCGCGGGCAAATACACGCTCGAAGAGCTGGAGCTGCTGCGGCTGGGTCCTAATAGTATTAAGCAGCGCATGCGCGCGCTCGGCGGCGAGGTGCTGCTCGAATCGCAGCCCGGGCATGGGGCGAGCCTGCGGCTGAAGATACCGCTGTACTGAATTGCGCGCCACCGCCTGCCGCTAAAAGTGCAGCTTCAGATTGTACTGGAACTGCCTCCCGCTGATTCCGCTCTGCTGCGCCAGCACCCTGCCAAAAGTGGAGGCGGTGACGTCGAGAACCGGATCGGCAGCCTCGAACGTGTTGCTCACGTTGTAAGCTTCCATCTTGAATTCCAGCCGGAAGCGCTCGTTGACCCGGAAGAACTTGGCCAGAGTCAGATCCAGATTCTTATAGCCCGGCCCGAGGATTCCGGGAAGGTACCACGGGTTCGTGCGCGGCGTGAACGACGCCGACTGCTTGAATGCCTTGGGGCTAAACATATAGCCCCACTTCGAGGGATTGTCGATCGTCGGATTGCCGGTAACATCCATCTGGCCGAACTTGAGCAGGTCGCCCGAGTTGTAGGAGTAAATGGCGCTGGTGGTCCACCCGCCCAGCACGAAATTCGCGATGGAGGGGGCGTGCGACAGGAAGCGGTGGCCGGGGCCCAGAGGCAGCTCATACACGCCGGCGATGGTCATCCGATGCCGCGGCCTGGCATTATCCTGCCAGGTGAACAAGCCGGCGAACTCGTCGTCGCTATTGAAGAACTGCTGCTGCCGCTCCCGGTTGTAATTGTAGGTCCATAAAAAGTTGAAGCCGTTCGCGAACGGCCGCTGCACTCTCATTTGCAGCGCATCATAGCGCTCCAGATTACCCGGGGTA
>DASQHK010000277.1:0-1936 GCA_035632135.1 Bryobacterales bacterium | reverse complement strand
TTGACCGCGACCAGCTTGTAGCCGATGGCGCGGTAGGCTTCGGCGTGCTTGTGGGAAATGGCGCCACAACCAATCAGTCCGACGTTCATAGGTCTCCTCGGTTCTCTTGTCTGTTGCGGTGACCAGGATAAGCCGGCCCGGAGGCGGCCACCTATCCGAATCTTGCGGGCAAATCTACACCTGAAACTCTCGCTTCGCTTTTTCGTTCTTTTCGGCGACGCCGCGCGCCAGATCTTGTTTGTAGGCAGCCAGGGCGGCGGCCACGCGCGCGTCGGAGGTGGCGATGATCTGCGCGGCGTAGATGGCGGCGTTGACGGCCCCGGCTTTGCCGATGGCCATGGTCGCCACCGGCACGCCGCCGGGCATCTGCACCGTGGAGAGCAGCGCATCCATACCTTGCAGCGCCGAGCTGGGGATGGGCACCCCGATGACCGGCAGCGTGGACTCGGCGGCAATCACGCCGGCCAGGTGCGCCGCGCCGCCGGCTCCGACGATGATGGCCTTGAGGCCGCGCTCGCGGGCCGTGCGGGCGTATTCCTGCGTGCGCGCCGGCGAGCGATGGGCGCTGGTGATCTCAATCTCAAACGGAATCGCGAACTTCTGCAGCGTTTTCGCGGCGTCGGCCATGATGGGAAGATCGGAATCGCTGCCCATCAGGATGCCGACCAGCGGCTTCTGATTCGTGGTGTCGCTCATCTGTCGTATCGAGCCAGCCCTTTCGCGCCGATGTCGCGGCGGTAGTGCATGCCCTCGAAATGAATCCTGGCGAGGGCGGCATAAGCGTTGTCGATGGCCGCGGGCAGGTCTTCGCCCGAGGCCGTCACACCCAGCACGCGGCCGCCAGCAGTGACGAGGCGGCCTGCGACAAACTTGGTTCCTGCGTGAAACACTTTGGCTCCCAACTCTTCCGCTTCGTCGATGCCGAAAATTTCCTTGCCCTGCTCGTAGGCGCCGGGGTACCCGGCGGAAGCCGCCACGGCGCAAACGGCCGGCCCCGGCGACCACTCGACCGGCGTGTTTTCGAGCCTGCCGTGGGCGGCGGCTTCGAGCAACGGGGCCAGGTCCGACTCCAGGCAGAACAGCAGCGCCTGGGTCTCGGGATCGCCCAGCCGGACGTTGAACTCCAGAACGTGGGGGCCGGCCTCGGTCAGCATCAGGCCGAAATAGAGGAAGCCGTGATAGGGGCAGCCTTGCCGCCGCAGGCCGTCGAGCGTCGGCTCGACGATACGGCTGAGAATCTCGGCCCGCTGCTCGGCGCTCAGGATTTCCGGATCGCAGCAAGCGCCCATGCCGCCGGTGTTGGGGCCGCGATCGTCATCGTAAAGGGTTTTGTGGTCCTGCGCCGGCGGGAAGGCGTAGAAGCTCGAGCCATCGCTCAGCACGATGAAGCTGACCTCGCTGCCCGGCAAAAAGCACTCCAGGACGGCGCGCCGGCCCGCTTCGCCCACCACGCGGCCGGAGAGCATCAGCTCGGCCGTGGCGCGCGCTTCGGCTTCGTCCTCGATGATGAGAACGCCCTTGCCGGCAGCCAGTCCGTCCGCCTTTAAGACTACCGGAAACCCGAAGCGGGCGATGTGGCGGTCGATGTCTGCCGGCGATTCGAGGACGGCGAATTCCGCTGTAGGAATGGCGTGCTCGTGCAGAAACTGCTTGGCGAAGACCTTGCTGCCCTCGAGCTGCGCCGCCGCCGCCGTGGGCCCGACGATGGCCAGCTTGCGCGACCGAAACTCATCGACGATGCCGGCCACCAGCGGCGCCTCCGGACCCACGACGGTGAGGTCGGCGCCGACTTCCAGGGCCAGCTCGGCCATGGCCTGTGGCGAAACGATATCGCCGTGGCGGCAGATGGCCTCGTGCGAGATGCCGGCGTTGCCCGGGACGCAGTAGATCTCCTCGGCCAGCGGACTGCGGCGCAGCTTCCACACCAAGGCGTGCT
>DASQHK010000276.1:0-3271 GCA_035632135.1 Bryobacterales bacterium | reverse complement strand
GCGACCAGGTCGCTTTCGCGGAACAGGCCGAGCGTGATGTTGGTGTTGCCGACGTCGAGAGCGAGAAGCATGTTATTCGGGCGCAAGCCGGACGCTGCCGGCGAGAATCGGGGCCACGGCTCCGTCGTCGCGCCGCAGCAGGAGCGTCCCGGCGGCGGTGATGCCGGCGGTCGAGCCAGTGATTTGCTCGGAGCCGTTCACCACCACCACGCGCTTGCCGCACGCGTAGCTCGAAGCGCGCGTAAACAATTCTACGACGGCGGCGGGGCCGCGCTGGGCCAAAATATCGAGGTAGCGGTCCACTTCCTTCAAAACCTCGGCCAGCAGGGCCTCGCGCGCGTATTCACAGCCGGTCGAAAGGCGCAGCGACGTGGCCGTCTCGGCGATCGCGGCGGGCAGCGCAGCGTGGTTCACGTTGACGCCGATGCCGGCGACGATGTAGCGGACGCGATCGGCTTCGGCGACCATCTCGGTGAGGATGCCGCAGCACTTGCGGCCGGTGAGCAGCACGTCGTTGGGCCAGCGGAGATCGCAGGGCATGCCGGCGAGGCGATGGATGGCGCGTCCGGCGGCGAGGCCGAGCGCCAGGGTGACGACGGCCGCGTCGGAGGCTGCGAGGGCGGGCCGGAGGATCAACGAAAAGTAGAGGCCGGCTTCGGGCTCGGAGATCCAGGAACGGCCGAGGCGGCCGCGCCCGGCGGTCTGCTCCTCGGCGATGACCACCGCGCCGGCGGGCTCGCCGCGCTCGGCCAACTCAGCCGCGGCGCGCATGGTCGTGTCGATGGAGGCGAAGTAGTGGATGGGATGGCCGAGTTGCTCGAGCAGCGATAGATTCAAGACGGCCATTACAGCACCCGAAAGCTCAGGTCAACCGCCGGGGCGGAGTGAGTGAGCGCGCCGGCGGAGACGAAATCGGCGCCTGCTTCCGCGTAGGCGCGCACGGTCTGAAGCGTGATGCCGCCGGACAATTCCACACGGGCGCGGCCGGCAATGCGACGCACGGCATCGCGAACTTCGGCGACAGAGAAATTATCGAGCAGCAAGTGATCGGCGCCGCAGGCAAGCGCCTCGTCGATGCCGGCGTCGGTGCGGACCTCGATCTCGACGGGTTTGCCGGCGCGGCGCGCGGCTTCCATCGCCGCGCGGATGCCGCCGGCCGCGGTGATGTGGTTGTTCTTGATGAGGATGGCGTCGTAAAGGCCGAAGCGGTGGTTCGATGCGCCACCGGCGGCGACGGCCAGCTTTTCGAGGCGGCGCAGGCCAGGAGTGGTCTTGCGAGTATCTAGTACGCGGCAGCCGGTTCCTTCGACCGCTTGCGCAAACTGGCGGGCGAGCGTGGCGACGCCGCTCAGGTGCTGCAAAAAGTTCAGCGACACCCGCTCGGCGGTGAGCAGCGCGCGGAGGCGGCCTTCGACGCGGGCGACTTGCTCATCAGCCTCGACCGCATCGCCGCTCTTATGCACCACGTCAAGGCGATCCACGCCGCCAAGCGTTTCGTAAATCTCCGGCAGCAGCTCGATGCCGGCCAGCACGAGCGGCTGCCGCGCGAGGAAGACGCCCTGGCCGCGCGCCTCGGCCGGCACGCACGCCTCGGTGGTGATGTCGCCGGGGCCGACGTCTTCCGCGAGCGCAGCGCGGATGGCCTGGGTGATTTCCGGGTGGCGCCACTCCATCACAGGCCATCGAGCGTTTCGCCGAGCTTGGCGATCTGGGCGTCGTACTGGGCGAGCTTCTGGCGGATCGACTCGACCACAGCCGGCGGCGCTTTTTTCAGGAACTCCTCGTTCTCGAGCTGCCGGGAGGAGGATTGGCGGGCCTTCTGGAGCTGGGCCAGTTCCTTCACGAGCTTTTGCCGGCGGGCCTCCAGTTCGGCGGCCGGCACGCGCAGCAGCAGGTCGAACTCGGCGGTGGCGGCCCGCGCGCCGCCGTTCTGGGGCGCCGCGCCGCCGATCATTTCCAGCTTCACGCCGGCCAGCTTGCGGATGACGTCGTGGTTGCGGCGGGCGATTTCGAGAGCGGCGCCGCGCGAGTAGAGGGTGCCCTCGATTTCCTTCTGGTCGAGCTTCATTTCAGCGCGCAGGTTGCGGGCGCTGGTGATGATGGCTTGCAGCACGCTCACCTGCTGCTCGGCCACCAGATCGGAAAGGTGCACATTGTACTGCGGATAGATAGCAAGAGCGATGGATTTGGGCCGGCCTTCGACCTTCGCCGTGAGCCGCTGCCACAGCTCCTCGGTGAGGAACGGCATCAGCGGGTGCAGCAGGCGGAGCATGCGGTCGAAGGCGGCGAGCAGGTTGCGCCACTCCGGAGTCAGGCCGCTCGCTTCGCGGAAGCGCAGCTTCTTCATCTCCAGATACCAGTCGCAGAACTCGTGCCAGATGAAGTGATAGAGCAGGTGGGCCACCTCGTGGTAGCGGAACTGCTCGATGGCGCGGTTGGCATCCTCGGCCACGCTGTTGAGGCGGGAGAAGATCCAGCGGTCTTCGAGCGGAACTTCGAGCGCGCCCGCGGAGGCCTGCGGCAGAAAGTTCGGCGCGTCCTCGGGCGCCCAGGGCTCGGCGCCGGCTTTTTCCAGGTTCAGAAAGATGAAGCGCGCCGCGTTCCAGATTTTGTTCGCGAAGGCCTGATAGCCGGCCAGGCGCTCTTCGGAAAAGATCACGTCGGTGCCGGGCGCGGCGCCCACCACGAGCGCAAAGCGCACGGCGTCGGTGCCATAGGTATCAGCAACATCGAGCGGGTCGACCGAGTTGCCTTTGGTCTTCGACATTTTCTGCTTCTCGGCGTCGCGCACCAGGGCGTGGATGTAGACCTGGCGAAACGGCACGTCGCCCATAAACTCCAGGCCCATCATGATCATGCGCGCCACCCAGAAGAAGAGGATGTCGAAGCCGGTAATGAGCAGGGAGGTCGGATAGAACACGCTCAGGTCGCGGGTCTGGTCGGGCCAGCCGAGCGTCGAGAACGGCCAAAGCGCGGAGCTGAACCAGGTGTCGAGCACGTCGGGGTCCTGCTCCGGAGCGGGCGCGCCGCAGCGGGTGCAGCTTGGCGGCGCTTCGCGCGCGACCATCACCTCGTGGCAATTCGCGCAGTGCCAGGCGGGAATACGGTGGCCCCACCAGAGCTGGCGCGAGATGCACCAGTCGCGGATGTTGTACATCCACTCGAAGTAAACTTTCCTCCAGCGCTCGGGGATGATTTCGATGCGGCCGGACTCGACGGCCTCGATGGCCGGCGCGGCTAGCGGCTCGGTGCGAACGAACCACTGCGTCGA
>DASQHK010000275.1:0-8460 GCA_035632135.1 Bryobacterales bacterium | reverse complement strand
ACTTCTACCGGCATTTCGGGCATGTGGTTTTGCATGGCGCTCGAGAAGACGGGAGGCAAGCTGACCTCCTTCGAGCTTGACCCGCACCGCGCGGCGCTCGCCCGTGAGCACTTCAAGAAGGCCGGCGTCGATCATATTGCCACGGTGGTCGAGGGTGACGCCCACCAGAACATCACCAAGCTGAAGGGGCCGGTGGACGTGGTGTTCATTGACGCGGAAAAAGAGGGCTACGTCGATTACCTCCACAAGATGCTGCCGCTGGTGCGTCCCGGCGGGCTGATTCTCGCGCACAACATCAACATGGTGGCCGACTACGTGAAGGTGGTCACGGCCAATCCGGATCTCGACACCGTCTTTTACATGGAAGGCAATCAGCTCGGCGTGACGTTGAAGAAACGCTGAGCGCGGCTCACTCGAAGCGGGCGAGCCAGATGTTGCCGGTTGTTTCGGCCATGCTGAAGATGATCTTGTCGCGGGTGACGGAGAGGCCGATGCGGGAGACTTCCTGAGCGGGCATGAGTGAACGGCGCGCCTGGTGGAAGTGATAAACGGCCAGGGGCGGACCGGCAGGACGCTTGGTGGCTGGGTCCAGATGCTGCGCCCAAAAGCAGCGGAAGCCGTCGCGCTCGGAAAGAAAATAGAGCAGATTGCCGTCGGGCGACCACACGGCGTTGCGGTCGAGGCCGGAGCCGTCCGTGATGGGAATCCATTCCGCTTGGCCGGCGGCAACGCCGTTGCGGATCGGCGCGACAAAGATCTGCCTGCGGGTGGCGGCTTCGATGACAGTTTGGAACACAACCCAGCGGCCGTCAGGAGAAAAGCGGGCGGCGGTGACGCTGTACTTGGGGTGCGCGAGAAACAGCGTGTCGTGGCCCGAATCGAGGTCGCGAACCATGAGCTGGGTATTGGTAGTGAATCCTTTCCGGTAGAGGACGCGGCGGCCGTTCTGGTACCAGTCCTGGATAGAACTGACCCCACAGCCCTCGCAGAACTTCTGAGGCACGCCTCCGGCCGCCGAAACAACGAAGCAGCCTCCGACGCCTGCATTGGTGCGATCGAAACTGCAGTAAACGACGCGCGACCCGTCTGGACTGATGAGCGAAGGCATGTCGTTGAAGGGAGTGGAGGTCAGAGGGGTCTCGGCGCCGGTTTCGAGGTCCTTCATCCAGACGTGGAGGATGCCGGTGCGGTTGGAGGCGAACGCCACCTTCTTGCCGTCGGCGGAAGGGACGGGGAAGAAATCGGAGGCGGCACTCGAGGTTAGGCGCTGTGGAGCGCCTGAGATCTTCGCCGTGTCGGGATCGACGGACAGGCTCCAGAGGTTCTCAGTTTGCGTGAGGCTCGTGAAAGCGATGCGGGCGCCGGCGGCGGAAGGCTGGATCTCGTTGGTGGTTCCGGAGGTCAGGCGCTGCGGACTGCCCTCCACGCGCCAGCGTGAAGAGATGCCGACTCGCCACAAACTGGCGCTGGGGCCTGCGGCGCCGGAGGTGGCGGAAAAGAAGACAAAATCGCCGAGCCAGTCGCTGGGATCCACAAACGCCGCGGGCAGCAGTTGACTGCGCTCCATGGCCGGAAGGCTGCTCTCGACCAGCCACTTGTAAGCGCCGGTTGCCACGGCCTCTCCGCCGTCGAGCGGCGTAACCCACCAATCGAACTGCGCGGTTGGGTCGGCTTGGGGGGAGCGGACTCCGCGAAACAGCAGGTGCTTGCTATCGGGCGACCAGAGAGGCCGGCTCGCCGAATAGAAATCGGGCCGCACTTCGCGGGGCTGCCCGCCAATCGCAGGAATGACGAAGACATGGCGGCGGCCGAAGTAGCTCAGGTCACCGACCCAGTAAGCGATCCAGGTGCCGTCCGGAGAAAAGCGCGGGCCGCGGCCCAGGTCGGCGATGCGCTGCTCGACGCCGCCCAAAGCGGGGACAACGTAGATGCCGCCGCCTTCCCGTTCCGAGCGAAACACGATGCGGGTGCCGTCAGGGGAAAAGCTGGGTTCGAGGTCATCGGCGCCGTTGGTGGTGAGCCGGATGGGGTTGCCGCCGCCTATTTGCTGTACCCAGATGTCGAGATTGCCGTCGCTCGCGCGATCGGAGGCGTAGGCGAGGAGCTTGCCGTCGGAGGAAAGCGCGGGGTAAGAGGTCAGGCCGGAATCGGCGGTGAGCCGCGTGAGGATGGGCGCCTCGGTGGCGGTGTGGCGGCGCGGGCCGAGCCACCAGACCAGAGCGGCTGCCGCGAGCACAACGAGCACAGCCGCGGCTGCGAGACGCCGAGAGACCGGGACGCGCGGACGCACGGCGGCTGCGGCAGGAACGGCGAGGCGGCCGGAGTCGGATTCCTCTTTGAGTTGCTGGAGGGCGATTTTGGCGTCGTCCATGTGCTGCAAGCGGCGCGTGGGATCTTTCTGGAGGCACCAGGAAACGATGCGGTCGAGTTCGCGCGGAACGCCTTCGGCAATCTCCGATAGCGGCTTGGGCTGCTCGCGCAGAACGGCAGAGAGGGTCGAGATCCGGGTCTCACCCGAAAACGCCTTGCGGCCCGTGATCATTTCATAGAGGACCGAGCCGAAGGAGAAGATGTCGGAGCGCGCGTCGACCTTCTTGCCCTCCGCCTGCTCGGGGGACATGTAGGCCACCGTGCCGACGATCACGCCTTCGCCGGTGCGGCCGCGCTCCTTCGCGTCCATGGTCTGCGTGGCGCCGGAATCGTCGCTCTCTTCCTTCTCGACGAGCTTGGCCAGCCCAAAGTCGAGAACTTTCACCAGGCCGTCGTCGCTGACCATGATGTTGGCGGGTTTCAGATCGCGGTGAACCAGACCGATGGAGTGCGCCTTGGCCAGAGCGTCGGCGATCTGCACGGCGTATTTCAGCGCTTCGCTGAGCGCGAGGCCTTTGCGGCCGATCCGGTCGTCGAGCGGCCGGCCCTTTACAAATTCCATGACGATGAAATCGATGGGGCGGCCGTCGAGGTCGGCGGTGTTGATGTCGTGGACCGTGATGATGTTGGGGTGGTTGAGGGCCGAGGCGGACTTGGCTTCCTGGATGAAGCGCAGCTTGCGCTCCGGGTCGGAGACGGCTTCGCTGCGCAGGACCTTGATGGCTACCGGGCGGTCAAGATGGGTGTCGGTTGCCAGGTACACCACGCCCATGCCGCCCTCGCCGAGCTTGGACTCGATTCGGTAGTGGGCCAAGGTCTGGCCGATCATTTGTCGATTCTACATCGCCCTGGCTTGCGGAGGGGTGGAGCAGGAGCCTACTGTGACTTGCTTCGGAAAAACTTTGCCTTGATGTCCGGCCAGAACTCGGGCAACAGATTGCCGAGACTGGCCCCCATCAGACTGGTGCCAAAACGACTTCGAATCACCGAGCCATTCATGCTTGCGGACGGGTAGTAGAGGTTGGAGAATGCAATGCCCATGCTCATGCCGAGCAGGCCGGAGACATTGAAGGCCGGGCGCCCCGAGTCCTGCCTGGTTATGACTGTCCGGCTCATGGAATACCACACGCGAGCCACAATGCCCGCCGGGGGACCCTTGCGGAAGTACCGAGGATCCTGGTGAAACAGGGAGGCCAGCACGGCGTCGCTGAAGAAATTCTGCGCGCCAAAGTCTGTCACTGCCGCGCCGAAACGCTGGGCATATGCCATAGTGCCTTGGCCATATTTCGGGTTACCGTTCCCGGATTGGGACAAAGCCGCCCCCAGCAAGGCACTCGCCCCGGTGTATGGGTCGGATGACTCCTTTACAAATAGCTTCCACTTCTCCTTAACTGTCAGGGGGGCCACATGATTGTTCGGATCGGAGACGGTTTGATAGTTCGGAATCACTCCCAGGATCCGCTCCTCGCCGAGTGCAGACCCGAAAGGGGCAGGCGGGTCTCCCGCGGGCGGCTCGGCAAACAGCGCCGGCCAGGGGGCAAGCGCTAAGCCGGCCACCAATGCCATCACTCGAAGCCGATTCGTGCTGCCTGGTTGCGGCATGTCCCCTGAACGCTCAGTGAGAGGGCGACTTGCCGGGCGACCAGGGTTACACCCAATGCAAACTTACTTGGTCTTGTTTACAACGACCGCTCCGCCAGCTCGCCGATGATGGGCAGCGAGTAGCGCTCTTCGTGCGCGGCCTTGATGAGCATGAAAATGCCGACGCCCAGCAGGACCACGTGCGCAATGGCGCGGAGAGGCCGGAAAAAGAAGTGGTGCGGGAAGAAAGGAAACCAGGGAAGAACAGCCCAGTCGAGCAGCAGCCAGGCAACGAACAGGTAGAGGCCCTGGAAGGCGTGAAACCGCACCTCCGGCGACTTCTGGAACTTCTGGGCCGCCAGAACGAGGATAGCCGCGATCCAGCCCACGAACGGGATGTAGCAGAGCATGGCGGCCGTGCGGGGGCTGATGCCGTCCAGCGCCGCGCCGCTGCTGCGATAAACGCCTGGCGTTCCGGAAATGGGCTGGCGGACGCCGCACTTACCGCAAAAGAAGTCGCGCTCCGTCACCGCCGTTCCGCACTGTGAGCAGAAAGGCACGCTGCCATCCTCCTGCAATAGAATACGTCAAACGGTAGGAAATGTTCCGCGCGCAGCCGCGCTTCAGGCGACCAAGACCTGATGGTCGGGGCAGTCGAAACGGATCGCGTGGTGAAGCTGGCCCATCAGGTCCATACCGTGGCGCGCGAGGAAGGGCAGAACGGAGTATAGGCGTTCTTGCAGAACCTTTTCGGGAAAAATAAGGCCGCTCAGATACGCTGCGTCGGCGCGGGCGCGCTCCGTACGGCGCAGGCTCTCCCGCGCCGCCTTGGCCCGGATCTTCGAGAACTGGTACTCGATCTTGCGGCGTGACTTGGCCATCGCCGCGGCCAGCGTCGGGTCAAAGGCCAGAAGCTGGGCGTCCACGGCTTGGAGCGCCTCTTCGATCTGGCCGTGGCTCCCGCGAAATGTCTGCTCGAGCGGCGGCGGGATCAGCGTTTCGGCAATGCGCTGCTCGAGCGCCGTGGCGTCGTGCAGCGCGTCCGTGAATTCCAGGCCATAGCGGCCCAGCAGCTTCTCGCCCCGGGCGTCGAGGATGGTGAAACAGGCGCGGGGCAGGGCCACCGGCATGCGCCCCAGCTCGCGGGCGTAGAGCACCTCCGCCTGCGCCAGATAGGCCAGCTCGGCCGGGCCGCCGATGTAGGCCACCGTCGGCAGCAGATAGTCCTGCACCACCGGGCGCAGCAGGGCGTTGGGTGAAAAGTCCTCCGGCCGCAACTCCAGGCGCTTCCGCAGCTCCGCTCTGGTGTGCACAGCGCCGTTGCCGGTGTAAGAGTCGCCGCTGCGGCGCAGCGCCGTGCGCCGGCCGTTCTCGAGCAGGAAGAACAGGGAGGTTTTTTCCTCCATGTGCACCTGCGTGTGGTAGCCGGCGGCCTCCAATTCCTTGCCGCGCGCCAGCAGCGCGGCGGTGAGTTCGGGCGCCTTCTCAATCGCCTGGGCGAGCACGGGCGCGGCCAGCCGCCGCAGCTCGGCCGACTGCGGATCGAGCAGCAGCACGCCGTAGGGCGCGAGCAGGCGGGCCAGCAGCCGCTTGAAGCCGGAAGCGAAGGTGGCGCCGCCCGCATAGTCCTCAGCCGCCAGCCGGCCCACTTCCTCGCCGAAGGGCAGCCCTGCCAGGGCCGCTTGCAAGCTGCTCGCGGCATTGTCGTCCAGCCGCACGCCGCCCACCGGCTGGTTGCGCTCCGGCGACGCGGCGGCCTCCAATCGCACCGGCCGCTGCGCCGCGTCAAACACCCAGGCGTGCTTGACCTCCGCCAGGTCGTGATCTTCCGTGGCCAGCCAGAAAACAGGAACCGACGGGATGCCGCGCGCCGTCAGTTCGGTCGCCAGCCGCGCCGCGGTCAGGGCTTTGTAAATGGTATAGACCGGCCCGGTGTAAAGCCCGACTTGCTGGCCGGTGGCGACCACGAGCGTCTCCGGCTGAGCCAGCCGATCGAGGTTGAGGCGGGCCGCCTCCGAGCCGTCACGGTTTTCCTCCGCCAGCGCCGCAACCAGCCTGGCGCGATGCGCCGGGTCCAGCCGCACCTGCCCCGCCGCCGCGGAAAACGAATCCGCCGCTTGCGGGGCGTGCTGGTAAAAGCCGCGGACGCGGTCGAAGTGATAAATCAGGTCGGCGAACAGCCTGGAGGTGTGCGGCAGGTCGGTGTGTCGGATGCAGCGACAGTGCATAGAGCGTAGGCGTCGGCGCTAAACGTCTGGGACGCTGGAGATCCCGGAAAAGATACAGCTAAACGGTACGTTCGATAGAATAACAGAGTCGGCGCTTTGCCGTCAGGCGCGTGCCGCCCCCAGTATGCTCGAAAAATTCAAGCTCGAGACCAAAGCCCGCAACGTCATGGTCGACGTGACCGCGGAGGTGCAGAAGGCCGTGGACCGCTCCGGCGTCCGCGACGGCATCGCCTGCATTTTCACGCCCCACACCACCGCCGCCATCGCCATCAACGAGCACGACGACCCCGACGTCGCGCGCGACATTCTGGCCACGCTCTGCCGCCTCGTCCCCAAAGAAGGCGACTACCGGCACTACGAGGAGAATTCCGATGCCACGTTAAATCCTCGCTGGCCGGCTGCTCCCAAACGGTCATTATCGAGAACGGCAGCGTGCTGTTGGGAACCTGGCAGGGAGTTTTTTTCTGTGAATTCGACGGCCCACGCCACCGGGAAGTGTGGGTGAAGATCCTTTAAGCGGCGATAGAGTCCAAAAACCCAAGCAATTTATTTACGCGCTCGTGAAACAGATCCGCCAACACCGACACTAAGTCAGCGAAGGGCGGGAGCGCTCGCCACCGACGCAGGCCGCGCGCGGGCGTGCGAAAGATGGCCCCTCCCTCGTTCAACCCAGCGAAAGGAGGACGGGTCCGCGATTTCACTGCGCCCCCGTCCATTTTTCAGCAAGCCCGTCAGTTTAATAGAAAAGGAGAATCCAAATGGCCACTAAGAAAGCCGGAACTGCCTCGCATTCGGCAAGCCCGCATTCCACGGGCAGGTATGCGCACCCCTTCTACACCACGACCCCCCCGCCGCAACGCACGCCCGTCCACGGCAACAAGCGCATGACGGACTGGAGCAAGCAACAACTTGGCCTGGTCCCTCCGGTCTTACGCGGCGGCCGCGTGGATCTGGCCGAGGTGATCGGCGCCGGTGGCGTCACGGAAATTGAGGGCGCCGGCGAAATCCGGTTTCATGCCCTGGGCGACAGCGGAGTGGGAATGGCCCACGAGGCTGAACAGGTCAGCGACGAGATGGCCACCGACTACAAGGCCGGGGCGGGCGGACTCAACCCTGCCTTCCTGTTGCATCTCGGCGACGTGATTTACGGCCCAGATAAGGAAACGCATTACGGGGATCGCTTCTACCGCCCCTATCGCCACTATCCGGGAAAAATACTCGCCATCCCCGGCAATCACGACGGCGAGGTGAGGGCCACCGCAGACAGTCCCTCCTTGAGCGCCTTTCGCGCGAACTTTTGCGCGCCTACGGCAGCCGTTCCGCCGGCGGCGTCCGGAATCGGCATCTACCGGGAGACCATGACCCAGCCCGGCGTCTACTGGCTGCTCGACGCGCCGTTCGTGCGGATCATCGGCTTGTATTCGAATTTGCTGGAGAACCCCGGCTTTCTCCAAGGCGCCGGCGGGGACACGTCTCAACTGACCTGGCTCGGCGCGACTCTCGCGGCCGTCGCCAGAATGAAGGACGGCAAGGCACTGGTCATTACAACCCACCATCCGCCCTACAGCCAGAGCGGCCACAGCGGGAGCACCGACATGAACAAGAGCATTACGGACGCATGCACGGCCGCCGGTGTGATGCCCCACGCGGTTTTCTCGGCCCATGCGCACAACTACCAGCGCTACACTCGCCGCATCGGCGGCCAGCAGGTGCTCTACGTCGTCGCCGGCGGCGGCGGAATGCCGCCCCAGCCGGTGGCCGCCGCCAGCGGCCAGCCCGCCGATTCCACCAACGAGGTCACCTATGATGCCGCGATGAAGTCGCTGGGATACCTCTTCGTGACGGTTTCCGCCAGCCAGTTGAAGACGGAGTTCTGGCCGCTGGGTCAACAAACCACCCCCTTCGACCCGGTGACGGTTGATTTGGCCACGCGCACCGTCCGCTGAGCCGGGGATTCGTTTAGTCGTGGCGCCGGCTTTTGGCAGGTCGATAACCTGCCCGCAAAGGCCGAAGTCTGGAACCGGCGCCCATCAATCTGCGAGACTCAATAAGTTGGAATAGCGTCCGGACAACCAGCCAGCTTTTTTTGCCGGCTCCTGAAACAGGTCCGTCAAGCCCGACACTAAGTAAACGGAACCGGGGGCTGCCCAGGCATGCCGGAACTGTCGTTTTCCCCAAATCAATCCAGCGAAAGGACACAATCATGGCACGACAAGCGCGTGGGGTATCGGTGAAGGATCTGTACGGCGGAAGATTCATCAGCCCGCAGGCTGTCCGGCGT
>DASQHK010000274.1:0-3652 GCA_035632135.1 Bryobacterales bacterium | reverse complement strand
CTGGGCCTTCTCGCGCCGCACGGCGCGCAACTGCTCCACGGTCGCGAGTATCCGCTCTTCGAGCTGCGCCAGCGCTCCCAGCTCGTGGCCATCAGTCGGTGAGCCGTTGGATGAATCCGGCATCGTTGTGCTTCCTTTCTTGACAGGCGCCGCCCCCGCGGCCCGTTACCCCCGCTGCTCGGCGCCCAGCTCGCGCCGCAGCGTTTCCACAATCTCGCGGGCGTATTCGTTCACTTCCTCGTCGGTGAGGCTGGCGTCATCGCGCTGCCACGCCGCCCGCAGCAGCAGGCTTATTTTACCCGGCGGAACCTGCCCGCCGCGAAAAATCTCCACCGGCTCGATCCGCGCCAGGTATTGGCGCTGCCCTATCGCCGCGACAATCCGGTCGAACGCGGTCCCCTCCGGAACCAGCAGCGAGAAATCGCGGTCCACCGCCGGCTGCCGCGGCAGTGGCCGGAACTGGGGCTCCCGCAGCGGCAGCTTGTAGAGGCGGTCGAGCCAGATTTCCGCTACAAACACCGGCTGCCGCAGCTTGCGTTCGGCGGCCAGTTCCGAGTGCAACTCCCCGAAACGCCCCACCGTGCGGCCGTCCGCCACGGCGCGGGCGGCGCGGCCAGGCTGGTACCAGGCGGCCTCGGTCTCGCGGTCGAAGTAGATTCGCTTCCACTCGAACAGCTCGAGCAGGCGTGCCACATCGGCCTTCATCTCGAAAAAGTCGTACGGCTTGCCCCGGTCGTTGACCGCCGGCGGCCGCGCGCTGCCGGTAGCGGCCAGACCCAGCACGGGCGGCTCCGAGAATTCTTTCCCTTCCTGCCCGTACAGCCGGCCCACCTCGAACAGCCGCACGTCGCCCTGCCCGCGGTGCAGGTTCCACTCCACGGCGCGCAGCAGCCCCGGAACCGCCGAGTTCCGCATCACGCCCTGCAGCTCGCTCAGCGGGTTGCGCACCGCCACAGCCTTCCCGCCTCCAAAGCGCTCCGCCTCCGCCGCCGAAAGGAAACTGTACGTGATGGCTTCATCGTAGCCGAGGGCGCGGGCCACGTCGCGCACGCGCTGCTCCTTGCGCGACTCCTCGGAAATCGCCGCGCTCCGGTCGCCGTGCCCCGTCCAGGCCGGCAGCCGCGCCGGGAAGCGGTCGTAGCCGTAGATGCGGGCGATCTCCTCAATCAAATCGATCTCGCGCTCCACGTCGAGACGCGCCGAGGGAGGCGTGACGCTCCAGTCTGCCCCCACGCGCTCCACCGTGCACCCCAGCGCCTGCAAGATGCGCTCCACCTCGCCGGCCGGGATTTCGATTCCCAGGTGGCGCCGAAGCGCCGCGGTCCGCAGCCCGATCGCCGCGCGGCGCCGAACGCTCGGATAAGCGTCAATCACTCCGCCGAGGATTTTCGCCGACGCCAGTTGCTCCAGCAGCCCCGCGATCCGGCTGGCCGCCCACACCGTCGCTTCGATGTCGGCGCCGCGTTCGAAGCGGTGCGAAGCCTCCGTGTGCATGCCGAAATGCCGCGCCGTGCGGCGGATCGAGGCCGGCTCGAACCACGCGCTTTCAATCAGCACGTTGCGCGTGCGCTCCGAGATTTCCGTCTCCGCGCCTCCCATGATCCCGGCCAGCGCCACCGGCCGCGCGGCGTCGGCAATCACCAGGTGATCGGGCTCGAGCGCACGCTCCACGCCATCGAGCGTCGTGAGGCGCTCGCCTTTCGCCGCGCGGCGCACGACGATCTTATGCCCCTCCAGCGTGTCCAGGTCGAAAGCGTGCGTGGGCTGCCCCACTTCCAGCAATACATAGTTGGTGATGTCGGCGACGTTGTTGATGGCGCGGACGCCGCACAGCTCCAGCCGCCGCCGCATCCAGTCGGGTGACGGGCCCGCTTGCACCTCCACCGCGACGCGGCCTACGTAACGCGCGCACAGGTCGGGGTCGGCAATCTCAATCGAAGCCCGCTCCGCAGCAGGGCAGCGGTCTTCGTGGAGATGAATCTCAGGACGGCGCGCCTGCCGGCCGAACACCGCGGCCACTTCGCGCGCCGCGCCAAGGTGGTTCATGGCGTCCGGGCGGTTGGGCGTGATGTCCAGCTCGAACACGGTCTCACCCTGCTCTTCCGAAACGGAGTCCACCGCGAGCCCGGCCATGGTCAGCGCATCGGCCAGCTCCGCCGGCGATTCCGGCGCGTCCACGTATTCGCGCAGCCAGCTCAGCAGGATCCGCATTACCGGAACTGCCTCAGAAAACGCGCGTCGCCCTGAAAAAGCAACTGGATATCATTGATGCCATATTTGCGCATCGCCAGCCGGTCCAGGCCCATTCCGAACGCGAAGCCCGAATAGCGCTCCGGGTCGTACCCGACGTAGCCGTAAACCGCCGGATCGATCATCCCGCACCCCAGCAGCTCCATGTAGCCGCTCTGCTTGCAGACGCGGCAGCCCTTCCCGCCGCAGGTGATGCAGGAAATGTCCATCTCCGCGCTCGGCTCGGTGAACGGGAAGAAGCTCGGCCGGAAGCGCGTCTTCACGCCCGCGCCGAAGAGCTGCTCGACGAAGTGCCCCAGCGTCCCCTTCAGGTCGCAGAAGGAAATGTGTTCATCGACCGCGAAGCCCTCCATCTGGTGAAACATCGGCGAGTGGCTCGCGTCGGGCGCGTCGTTGCGATAGACCTTGCCGGGCACCAGATACCGCAGCGGCGGCTTCTCCTTCTCCATGATGCGGATCTGGTTGGGCGAGGTGTGCGTCCGCAGCAGCATCCGGTCGCTGAGAAAGATGGTGTCCATGGCGTCGCGCGCCGGATGGTTTTCGGGAAAGTTCAGCGCCTCGAAATTGTAGTAGTCGGACTCGATCTCCGGCCCCTCCGCCACCGCGTAGCCCATCGAGCGGAAGATCGCCTCGATCTCTTCCTGGATGATGCGCACGGGATGCCGCGCGCCGATGATGCGCTCCGGGCCCGGGAGCGTGACGTCGATCTCGGCCTCGCTGCGCACCGGCGCCGGCGCCGCCCGGCTGCGCTCCTCGATGGCCTGCTCCACGGCGACTTTCAGGCTGTTTTGCAGCTTCCCCACGGCCGGCTTCAGCTCGCGCGAGGCGCCCTTCAGCCAGTGATCGTTGGTAAAGCTGAGCAGGCCGTTCTTGCGTCCCAGCCAGCGGTCCCGCAGCTTCTTCACTGGCTCGGGGCCCGCCGCCTCCGCGATCTCGCGGTCAAAAAGCGCGCGCAGCTCGGCGTAGAGCGCTTCCACCCCGGCCGGATCAGCGCCCAGTTCGGAGAGACTCCGCGTGGCTTTCTCGGTGATCGACATGCCCGCGCCTTGCGCCGCCCGGCTACCTGGCGGGCAGCGCGGCCTTGGCCTTTGCGGCCAGCGCGCCGAATGCGGCGGCATCGCGGGCGGCCAGATCGGCCAGCATCTTGCGGTCCAGGTCGATGCCCGCCAGCTTCAGCCCGTGGATGAACTTGTTGTAGGAAAGATCGTGGGCGCGCGCCGCGGCGCTGATGCGAATGATCCACAGGGCGCGGAAGTCGCGCTTCTTTTGCCGCCGGCCGGCGTAGGCGAACTTGAGCCCGCGCTCCACCGCCTCCTTGGCCTGCCGGAACAGCTTGCCTTTGGTGAGAAAATAGCCGGACGCGCGATTGAGAATCTTCTTGCGGCGCGCGCGGCGCTTGGTT
>DASQHK010000273.1:0-12602 GCA_035632135.1 Bryobacterales bacterium | reverse complement strand
GGCGGTAAGATCGTTCTGCCCGTGATCGGGCCCCTTGCGGAGAAACAAGCGGGCTGAGGGCGGCGCGCACCGGCAACCCGGCCAAGCCGTGCTACACATCACCGAATCGCAGGTCCGCGAGCTGCTGCCGATGGAGAAGGCTATCGAGCTGGTCGAGGAGGGCTTTCTGCATCTGGCCGCGGCGCAGGCGCACAACGATCCCCGGCGGCGGCTGCAACTCGATGCCAGCGCCACGCTGCACTACATGCCTGCTGTCGATCTGGCTTCGGGCTACCTGGGAATCAAGGTTTACTCGACGCACCCGCAGACCGGGGCGCACTTCACCGTGCTGCTGTATGCAGCCGACGGCCGGCCGCTCGCTTCGATTGAAGCGAACTCGCTCGGGCAGATCCGGACGGGAGCGGCGAGCGGGGTGGCGACGCGTTGCTTGGCCCGGCCGGATGCCGCGGTGGTCGGCTTGATTGGCAGCGGCTTTCAGGCCGAGACCCAACTGGAAGCGGTGGCCAAGGTCCGCCCGATCCGCGAGGCTCGCGTGTTCAGCCGCTCGGCGGAGCGGCGGGGAAGGTTTGCCGCGCGGATGTCAGCGTCGCTGGGTTTCCCGATTACCGCGGTGGAGAGCGGCGAGCAGGCGATTCGCAACTGCGACATTGCCATCACGGCCACGAACGCGCGGGACCCGGTCCTGCTCGGGGAGTGGCTCGAGCCGGGCATGCACATCAACGCCGCCGGCAGCAACCATGCCCGTCGGCGGGAGCTGGATGCCGCGGCGGTCGGTCGCGCATCCCGGATCGTGGCCGATTCGGTAGAGCAGTCGAAGATGGAGTCGGGCGAGCTGATCGCCGCCTTCGCGCAACGCCCCAGCGGTTGGGATCGTGTGGTTGAATTGGCCGATGTGCTGGCCGGCAAGGCGCCCGGGCGCGTGGGCAAGAACGACATTACCCTGTTTAAATCCAACGGCCTGGCAATCGAGGACATCGCCGTAGGCGGCTATGTCTATCAACAAGTTGTAGATCGGGGATGAGCAGGAAACGGTTACTCGGACATCGGCATCTGCTGCTCGACATCCCGCCAGGCGCTGATCTTCAGCCGCCGGCAGACCCAGCAGAGCATTTCAGACTGCTCGGTGGCGCCTTCGGCGCCGCACACGCGGCAACGAAGCGCTTTCTTAGGCTTGGAATCCAAGGCAACCTTCTTAGCCGTCTCCAACAGCTCAGGGGGGACTATGGGCTGCTGCGCACTCACTTTGACGCCCGCCCGCTTTTTCATTCCAACCCCTCCTTGGCTATTGGATGCCGCCCAAAGCAATAAGTATCACAGCACCGCCGCAAAAGTCCAGCAAAAAGAGACCTTAGCCGTTCAGCGGCCCAACCAGGTCGAGGATGTAGGCGGCGTCAAGCGGGGCCGAGCAGCGGCGGCATTTCTGGCCCTCCGTGACCCTCATCTTGTTGCGATTCCAGTCGCTTTCGACCGGTACCACCTCGGCTTCTACCGTGTGGGTGCAGATCGGGCAATACA
Source organism: Bryobacterales bacterium (assembly GCA_035632135.1). Taxonomy (GTDB): domain Bacteria; phylum Acidobacteriota; class Terriglobia; order Bryobacterales; family JACQDG01; genus DASQHK01. The sequence goes on along the minus strand of DASQHK010000273.1, from coordinate 11,087 downwards.
CCCGAGCCCGCAGCACTTTGCCCTCTAGCAACGTAGCCATGCTGACCTCCGGCTTCCTCATAGCTTTTATCGACTCTCTTCTCGTCCTATATGACGCAGGCCAGGGGGAAAAGGTTGAAAAAATTTTTGATGCTGTGACACGGGTTTCCAACGGCCAGGGGCGCGCTGCCCGGAAGTTCGGGCTGTGTTAACATGTTCTAACCAGGAGAAAGACTGGTGGCCACGCAGATCTCGCTCGGAGGGTCGCTGCAAGATCACGGTGTGCGCATGACTCGGCAGCGCAAGCTGCTGTTCGAGATCATCGACGCGTCGGGGGAACACCTGAACGCCGAGGCGCTCTACCGGCTGGCCAAGCAGCGCGACGCGCGCATCAACCGCGTGACCATTTACCGGACGCTGAAACTGCTCAAGCAGGAAGGGCTGGTGGACGAGCTGGATTTGTTGCACCATGAGGGCGATCAGCACTACTACGAGACGCGATTGAAACGCGAGCATGCGCACGTGGTCTGCCTGCGCTGCGGCCGGGTGGAGGAATTTTTCGGCGAGCCACTGAACCGGCTGAAGCAGCAGATTGAGGCGCACTTCGGGTTTCGGATCCTGGTGGCGCGAACGGAAGTGGGAGGCTATTGCGCCAACTGCCAGGTATCGGCCGCGCGCGAGGCCGAAGAGTTGCGCCAGGGGCCGCGGCTGGTGGCGGACCGGGCGGCCGGCGGCGAGCGCAAATCTCGAAACAGGAAATAGCGATGGGATCCACACCTTCCGTTTCCCCAGCCAGCCTTCTGAGCGAGGCGGGCAAGGCCCGGCCGTTCCTGGCCGTGGTCGAGCCGAACGGCAAGCGCCAGCTCGTGAAGATTTCAAAGAGCCCGTTTCAGATCGGCCGGCTGGCAGAGTGCGAGGTTTCGCTGCGGGACAGCCGCATTTCGCGGCAGCACGCCCAGATCGTCTCCGAGGACGAATCGTATTTCCTGGAAGACCTCAACAGCCGGCACGGGACCTTCGTGAACGGCAAGAAGGTGGCGCGGCAGAAGCTTAGCCCCAACGACCGGATCGACTTCGGCATCGAAGACTCCTATCACCTGATCTTCACCTTCGAGACCGGCGACACCGACCGGCTGCTGGCGCAACTGGACGCGGTGCCGGCCACGCACGCCACGGGGAACCTGGCCAAGCTGCGGGCGGTGCTGGAGGTGGCGCGGGCGCTCGAGTCGTCCATGTCGCTCGAGGACGTGCTGGGCGCGGTGGTGGACGCGGCGCTGGTGGTGACGGGCGCGGAGCGGGGTTTCCTGCTGCTGCACTCCGGCGAGGGCACGCCGCTCGAGATGCGCGTGGCGCGCGACAAGAACGGCCGGCCGCTCGATGAGAGCGATCTGCGTGTGCCGCGCGGCGTGATTCAGCGCGCGCTGCACTCGCGCCGCGATTTGCTGTCCATGAATTTTGATCCGTCGGAGATGAACACGGAGAAGAGCATCGTCGATCTGGAGCTGCGCAGCGTGGTGTGCGTGCCGCTGGTGAGAATCCGCATCGGCCACCAGCACGAGACCAGCCAGCTTTCGACCAAGAACGACACTCTGGGCGTGCTCTACATGGACTCGCGACTCGGCTCGGCCGATCTTTCGGCGGGCAACCGCGAGCTGCTGCAGTCGCTGGCTATCGAAACTTCCACTGTGCTCGAAAACGCGCGGCTCATGTCGCAGGAGCGCGACAAGCGGCGCATGGAGCAGGAGCTGGCCATCGCCCGGGAAATCCAGCGCAGCCTGCTGCCCTCCCGCCTGCCGGAGCAAGGATGGTTCCGGGCGGCCGGCAGCAGCCAGGCCTGCTTTCAGGTGGGCGGTGACTACTACGATGTAATGGAACTGAGCGACACGCTGTGGGGCGCGGTGCTGGCCGATGTTTCCGGCAAAGGCGTCTCGGCGGCGCTGCTGACGTCGCTGCTGCAAGGAGCGTTTTTCGCCACCGCCGGCCACCAGTCGCAGCTCTCCGAGATCATGTCGCGGGTGAACCGCTACGTCTGCGAGCGGTCCCAGACGCGCAACTACGCCACGGTGTTCTACTGCACGGTCGACCACGATGGCGCGACGCGCTGGATCAACGCCGGACACTGCCCGCCTCTGGTGGTCCACGCGAACGGCAAGATTGAGACGCTGCCGGCCTCCGGCTGCCCGGTCGGCCTGTTCCCTGCCGCTCCCTTCGGCCAGGAAGAGACACGCCTGAGTCCGGGCGACAAGCTGGTGATTTACAGCGACGGTGTTACCGAGGCGGAAAATTCGAGCGGCCACCAGTTCGGCGAGGACGCCCTGCTCGCGCTGGTGAAGAAGCACACCGTGGACGAAGCCGCCCAACTGCACCAGGCTATTATCGACGAGGTGGCCATCTTCACCGCCGGCGCCCCGCAGAACGACGATGTGACGCTGGTGGTTCTGGAATACCGCGGGTAGCGGCGCACCGCCGGCGGGCTTGCTACTTTTTCCCCTTTCCCTGTTTCTGCGCTTGCAGAAAGGCGGTCAAAGCTTGCAAGCGCTGCTCGTTCAAGTTGGTGGCCGCCGGCATCAGCGACCCTGGCGTGTAGGCGGGGGGATTCTGGAAGTGGCCGATGAGCCACTGGTCGGTGCGGCCCTTGTCGCCTTCGCCGGAAAGGTCGGGGCCGACGCGCCCGCCTTCGCCGTTCAGCATGTGACAGCCGATGCAGTTTTCCTGCTGGAACAGAAGTTTGCCTTCCTGTATGAGCTGGTCCCGCGTCAGCTCTCCGGCCGGCGTCGCCGGGGGCTTGGGCTGAGCTTTTTCGAGGTCCCGTATGGCAAGCACAACCTTCCACGTCTGATCGTCATTCAGGATCCCGTGCCACGAGGGCATGCCGGTAAACCGCACGCCGTTCTGCACGATCCAGAACAGCTCGGAGTCCGTCCAACTCTTCACGTGCGGCGAAGTGAGATCCATCGCCGGCGGATAGAGCGCACAGCCGATCGCGGTCGCGGAAGTCCCGTCGGCGCCGTGACACATGGAGCAGGACTGCCCGTAGAGCTGCATGCCTTCCTGGATCACGGCGGGATCGGGCTGCAGCGGATTCTTTCGCTGCTTGGCCTCGAGCGGAATCACCACGCGCTTGGCGAAATTGGCTACTTTTTCTTCTACTTTGGATGGTTCGGTATTTGCGGAACAGGCCGCCAGGCCCAAGAGGAGCGGCAACAACGGCAGGAAGCCATAGCGCACGAGTCCACCTCCAAACCCGTCTTCTATTTTATTTCAATGACTGGATTCCCAGCGCACGCCGGCCCGCCACAGGCGCGGGGCGCCGATGGTGGGCCATAGGCCCGGGCCTAACGTCGGATCGGCGGGGCGGGAGGTCAGGGCGGTAAGGTAGGTCCGGTCGAGCAGATTTTCCACGGCCAGGTTGAGCGAGAAGCCGCGCGTCAACCGCTGGCGCACCATCATCTGGACGGTGGCAAAACCGGGCAGCAGGAACGTATTCAAGTCATCGTCGAACTGTAGGCTGTAACTCCTTATGCCCAGGCTGGCTAGCGTTCCATGCGACTCGTATAACACCTGCGCGGAGCCCTGGTGCTTGGCGACTTCGGGAAGGCGCAGACGCGAGGTGTCGAGATGGGCATCCACGAAAAGGTACGCCGCCGAGGCTCGAAAACGCCGGAAGGCTTTTTCGACTTCCACCTCGGCCCCACGCGACGTGGCGGAACCTTGATTCTGGCGCTGGCGGACGATGCGGCCGGCGGCACTCGACAGCGTGACGTTGGAGACCAGGTCGTTGATCGAGTTCCAGAACAGCGAGCTGCGAACTACCACGGAGTGTCTTTGCCAATCCAGGCCGGTTTCGCCGCCCGTGAGCGTCTCCTGGCGGAGGTTGGCATTGGCTTGCGTGACGGTGTTGCCCACCGCGAACGTGCGGTAGAGTTCGTTCAGGGTGGGCGCGCGAAAGCTGCGAAAGACAGAGGACCGCCAGCGGAACGGCCCGGCGTTGACGGCCAGCCCGGCGCTGGGACTGAGGAACGTGTTGCCCTGGCCGGTGAAGTCGTGGCGAAGGCCGGCAAACAGGCGCGCCCGGCGGCCCAGGCCGACATCGGTTTGCGCAAACAGACCATGCTGCCAGAGGTGGCCGCCACCCACTCGTTCGCCGGCAGGGAACAAAGTGTCGCGGTCCACGCCGCTGGCGCGGTGAACATCGCCGCCCAGCACCAGGTTCCAGGGCGTGCTTGAGTGGCGCCACAGGCCGGCGGCGCCGGTATCTTCGGAGGGCACCTCCTGGGTGAAGGTGGGGCGCTCGGTGGTGCGGGTTGCGTTCAGGCTCGAAAACCCGCTGCGGAATTCGCCGCGCGAATGGTAAACGTCGAGCGAAAGCTGCTCGCGGCTGTAGTGCAGTCCGATGGTGCCGAGCGAAGTGGAGTTGTGCTGGAGCGGCGTGCCGTTGTCGCGCTGCTCGGCGAGGATGTTGGTTTGGAGCGACAGCCGCTGCTTGCTGCCGAGGTAATCGAGCCTGAGGTCGCCCACCACGAAGTCGACGCCGGCCTTATCGTCGACCGGCCCGCGGATGCTGGAGGGAACGGTGTAGTAGCCAGAGGTAGTGAACGCCCGGGTGAAGACGGAGATGCCGACGGGACCGAAAAGATCTTCATAGCCGCCGTGCAGATCCACCACGCCCGCATTGCCTGCTTCGAGAGCGCCGCTGAAGTGGCGGCCTTCCGGGGTGGGCGTGAAGACGGAAATGACGCCGCCCATGGCCCGGTCGCCGAAAATGCTGGTCGAGGGCTCGTGGGAAATTTCGATGCGCTCGAGCAGATCGGGGTTGAAGCGGGTCCAGTAAACCCAGCCGCCGAAGGGATCATTCATCGGCAGGCCGTCCAGCAGGACCAGCGTGCGGCTGGTGCCGCTCGAAGCCAGGCCGCGCAAGGAAATGCCTTGAGTGGTGGGGTGCGCGACGAGGCTGGAGGCGCGCCGGAACAGGCTGAAACCGGGCACGTCCCGCAAGCGGTCGTCCAGGTCCAGGCCCGGCCGGCTCTCGATGTCGGTTTGGTCCAGAGCCGACACCACGCCCGGCACTTCGGCGTCAATTTTCTCGCTGACGGTGATGGAGGTCTTGAGCGGCTCGATCTTGGGCTGTTCCTGGGCCTGCTGGCTGGAGGTTTGGCCCTGGCCGTAGAGGGCTGCAGCGCCGAGAACGAGCATTAAGAGTCGCCGCACGACCTACAGGTTCTCCAGTAAGTAGCAGTAATAGCTCGACTCGGGAAGCGAGGCCGCCGGATCTGCGCAGGTGAACATCACCTGAAAGATGCCGCTGGGCTCGACCGCCAGGGGAGGTCCTCCCTCCACCGGCTCCACCAGAGCGAGATACCTCAGAATATCATAGACATTCTCCAGCCCGCCGGGATGGAAGCGCATGCCGGCGCCCAGACCGTGCAGCCGCCAGACGAGCGAGGCGCAAGTGTTGACCGCCCGCTCAAAGCGCTCGGGCCACTCCGGGCCGGGAGGAATCGCGCGGTCGAAGAGGATGTCCACGCGGCGGTCTTCCTCTTGCGTGAACTCGCGGACCTTCAGCCCGCCGGTATGGGCGGAAGCCTTCCAGTGCACCACGCGCGAGCTGTCGCCCGTCTGGTAGGGACGGATGCGATAAAGGTCCTGGCCCAGGCCCACCAGACGGCTTTCCCAGACGCTGCTCAGTTGGGGCAGGCTGGCCTCGAGAGCGGCGGTTGGAGCCACCGCGGGGTAAACGAGAATCTCGCGAGGCAGACGCAGCCGAACGGTCTTGATCAGAAAGCCGAATGGAAAACCGGAGCGGAGCCAGAAAGTCTCCTGGCGGTAGCGGCCGCGGCGGGGAAAGCGCACGCTGAGGATGGTCGAGCAAAGTTGGCGTCCCGCCAGCATGGGGAAATACACCGGCGGCAGCACACCGCCATCGCCGGCCGGCAGGTCCGACTGGAGCACGATCGAAAACGTGGGCATCCAGGCCTTGCAGTTGCGGAGCTGCAGGCGGGCGGGCGCCTCCTGCCCGGCGAACATGTCGTCGGGGACCGAGCAATGCAGCTCCAACTCCGCCAGGTTGAGCCGTGAAAACAGCCCCGAGACCAGCAGCGCCGCCAGCATGCAGGCCAGGATCAGAAAGAGCAGATTGTTGGCCGAGACCAGCGCGAGGGTAGATACTACCAGGATGGCGAGAATGTACAAGGTTCCGTAACGGGTGAGCTGGTACATTAGCCCGGGCCGGGGCAGGCCGGGCCAGGCCCGCAAGACTGCGTACAGCGCGACGGCGAGCGCCAGGGCCGAGGCGATCAGCCCGCCGGCCAGCACGCCGCGGCTGGCGAAGCGGTGCGCGACGAGCGCGAAACCGACGGCGACCGCCGCCAGTGCGGCCAGAGCCAGAAACTCTTGCCTGGGGAACGATTTGCTGGCCACACATCACCTCGGATCTCGCGAGCACCGAAGGGCGCGTTCCAGAAACCTGGCCGCCTGGGCTATCGCGGGGCCAGTGACGGCACCAGCGACGGCACCAGATACGCGTAGCCCAGCGCAATCAACCCGACCACGGTGGCCAGGATGATGCTGTGGCGCAGCGTAAAGCGGAACAGCTTGCCCTCTTCCGAGGTTGCCATCTCCGTGGCCGCGACCGCCACCGCGATGCTCTGCAGCGAGATCATCTTTCCCATTACACCACCAGCGGAGTTGACCGCGGCGGTCAAGACGGGCTTGATGCCGATGGCGTTGGCGGTAACGACCTGCAGATTTCCGAACAGGGCGTTCGAGGCTGTATCGCTGCCCGTCAGGAACACGCCCAGCCATCCCAGAATGGAGCTGAAGAAGGGGAACGCTGCGCCGGTGGCCGCAAAAGCCAGGCCGAGCGTGTAGGTCATACCGGCATAATTCATGAGGAACGCCAGGCCGAGCACGGAAGCGATGGTCAGCATGGGCAGGGCCAGTTGCCGGTTCGTGGAAATAAACAGCGAGGCGAATTTTTTGGGGCTCATGCCGAGCGCCAGGGCGGCCACAGCGGCGGCGAAAAAGCACGAGGTGCCGGCGGCGCTCAGCCAGTTGAAGGTGAAGACAGCGGCGTAGGGCTGCGGCGCCTTGGTGACCGGCGGCATGCGGACCACGAGATTGTGCAGAGCGGGAACCGGAATCAACTGCGTGATGTTGTGCTCGAGGACGGTCTTGATCGGCTTGTAGCCCCAGAGGAGCACGAAGATCACCAGCAGCACGTAGGGGCTCCAGGCGTGGAAGATCTGGCCGGCGCTGTGGCGGCGCGGCTCCCGGCTCACCGGCGTATCGCCCTCCAGGCGGAAGATGTTTTTGGGATGCCACAGCTTCATTACCAATACCATTGCGCCGATGGAGGCGAGCGAGGCCAGGATGTCGGTGAGTTCGGGGCCGATGAAATTGGAGACGCTGAACTGCACCAAAGCGAACGTCCCGCCGCAGGCAACGACCGCCGGCCACACCTCGGCCGCGCCGCCGGCGCCCGCCATGATCACCACCAGGTAGGTGGGTATGATGAGCGAGATGAGCGCGCAGATACGCCCCACCATGGCGCTCAAGAGATCCTTGGGCAGCCCGGTGATGCCGCTCAGCGTGATGATGGGGATGCCGATGGAACCGAAAGCGACGGGGGCAGTGTTGGCCAGCAGGCAGATGGCGGCGGCGTAGAACGGGGAAAAGCCCAGGCCGGCCAGCATGGCCGCCGCCACCGCCACGGGCGTTCCGAAGCCGGCCGCGCCTTCGATGAACGCGCCGAACGAGAACGCGATCAGCAGGGCCTGCAAGCGCCGGTCGTCGCTGAGCCTGCCCACCGAATCCTTGATGATTTCGAACTTGCCCGTATCGACCGTGATGCGGTAAAGCAGGATCGCCGAAAAAACGATCCAGCCGATCGGGAACAGGCCGAAAGCCGCGCCATAAATGGTGGCCGCCAAGGCCTGTCGCACCGGCATGCGGATCACCGCCAGCGCCACCACCCACGCCCCGGCCAGCGCCCACAGCGCCGCCATCCAGCTCGGCTTGCGCTTCACACCCAGCATGTAGAACAGCACCAGCAGCGGCACGGAGGCGACCAGCGTGGACCACCACAGGCTTCCGGCGACCGGGTAATAGTTTTGTTCCCACATGATTGATGCCTCGCGGCCCGGATTCAGAAACGGGAACCGAGACTGTATCACATCCTGGCCAGCCGTGGCGGGATTTGTTGTGGATTTTGCGGCGGCTCACTTCGCCGATTTCAGGGCTTCGATGCGGGCCTTGGCCTGCGCAATTTCTTCTTCGCCGGGGCCTTCCGACGCGATCAGGGCCTCGTATTCCCGGATGGCCTCCGGATAGCGGCGCTGCCTTTCAAGCATGCGGGCCACGTCGTTGTGCACGGTGTAGACCCAGACGTCCGAATCTTCGTCGGTCTGGCCGATCCGCACAACTTCGCGATATTCGTGCTCGGCCTCGGCCCAGCGGCCGAAATGCTCGTATACCTGCGCCAGGGCGTGGTGAGCGGGGCGATCGTCGGGATTGTGGCGAGTGAGCGTCTGGCCGCAGCGGATTTCGTCCTGCCACATCGCCGCGGTAGGCGCGAAGTTTTCGAGGAACAAGAACACACCCAGCTCGTGGCAGGCAAGGGCATTGTCGAGGTGGGCTTCCACGCCGAGCTGGTATTCCCGCAGAGCGTCGGCGCGGCGATTGGCATTTGTGTGCAAGCGGGCCAAGCCGACGTGGGCTTCCGAGCAGGTGGGGTCTATCTTCAAAGCCTGGCGGTAAATCGATTCTGCTTTGGCAGGCTGCTTGGGATCTTCGTCGGCAGCCAGCAGGCCGAGATAGGCCAAAGCTGCGGCCATGCGGTTATCGAGCTGCAACGCGCGGCGAAACTTTTCCCCGCCTGCTTGGCGGCGTCGCCCGAATCATCGTGGGCTTCGTAGAGCGCCCGGCCCTGCTCGAAGTGCGCTTGCGCCGTCTCGCGCTGCTGCGCGGCGGCGGCTACAACGGCAAGAGCGAATATCGCCGCGGGCGCTCGCTTCCCCATGCCTCCCATTGTAAACTGGCCGGAGCACGCCAAGGAGGAACGTCATGAGGAGAATCTTGCTGGCTGCGGTTTTGTCGGCGGCGGCGACACTGCTCGTGGAGCACGGGCTGGCGGCGGCCGCGCAGCTCACACATGTGGTGAAGCTCGAAAAGCCGCGCGTGACGGTAACGGAGGTCACCGACCCGCCGGGTGTGCCACGTGAGCCGTACATCCGCCCCACCGACCAGGTGATTGTGTTCCTGGATGACTGCACTTACGACCGCGTCAACCCCCAGACCGGCGCGCGGCAGCCGGTGAAGCGCAAATCGGGTGATGTAATTTGGCACGACAAGGGAGACCACGCGCCGCAGCTTATCAATACCGGCAGCAAGCCGTACCGGACGATGGTGATCGCGCTGAAGTGATTACCACACGCCGATCAGCTTCCAGTAGGGCAGACCCAGGCCGAGCCAGACCACGATGTGGGCGACCGAAATGAGGAAGCCGAGCTTCCACCAGGTGGCCTGCGAGACGTAGCCGGCGCCGAAGTAAATCGGGGCCGGGCCGGTCGAGTAGTGCGTCATGGCGGCATTCAGCGTGGAAAAGAATCCCAGAACGAGTGTGGCGAGCAGCGCCGGCGCCCCGGCCGCCACCGCCACGCCCAGGAACGGGGCGTACATGGCGGTGACGTGGGCGGTCATGCTGGCGAAGGCGTAATGCGCATAGAAGTAGGCCAGTGAAAGTATGATCAGTATCCACAGCCACGACCCGTGCACGCGCGACGCGACAGCATGGGCGAACCACTGCGTCACTCCCAGGCGCCCCAGCCAGTCGGCCATGGAGATCAGGCCGCCGAACCAGAGCATGGCGTCCCAAGCGCCGCTGGTGCGGATCACCTCCCCCCAGCTCAGCACGCGGCCCAGCAGCATGGCGGCGAGGCCGAGGAAGGCCACCGTCGTGGGGTCGAGGCCGTGCAGCGGCGTGGTGGTCCACAGCAGCAGGCAGCAGCCGACGACGATAGCGAGCGCGATTTCGGGCCGCTTCATGGGACCCAGCTCGGTCAACTGCCGGTGCGCTTCGGCGGCGGCTTCCGGCGAGTCGGCCATCTCCGGCGGATGCAGGCGATAGAGAAGCCACGGCGCGAGCAGCAGCGAGACCACCCCGGGAACAAGCGCGGCGGCGGCCCAGAGGCTCCAACTAACAGTGACGCCGGAGGTCTGCATGGCCAGGGCCAGCACCAGCGGATTGGTGGTGGTCGCGGTGAGGAACATGGCCGAGAGAATGATTGTGGCGTGAAACTGGTTGAGCATCAAGAAAGCCCCGAGTCGCGGCGACTCTTTGGGGAGCGAGCCGCAGACACGGGCGATGCTCGAAACGATGGGGAACAGAATCCCGCCGGCGCGGGCGGTGTTGGCGGGGACGGCCGGTGCGATCACCAGCTCGGAGGCGGCCAGCGCGTAGCCGAGACCCAGCGTCCGGTGGCCGAAGGCGCGAATGAAGAGATAAGCCAGCCGCCGGCCCAAGCCGGTCGCCGTCACTGCCTGCGAAAACAGAAATGCGGAGACGATCAGCCAGACGATGGAGTTGCTGAAGCCACCAAGCACCGCCTGCACTGTCATGGCGCGCGTCAGCATGGCGGCCACCAGGCCGAGCACCACGACTGCGCCGGCCTCCATCACCTGCAGGACCATGCCTGCGATCGTCGCGGCAAAAATGGCGAGCAGCCGCCAGCCCTGTGGCTTCACGCCGGCCGGAACCGGCAAGGCCCAGAGCGCCGCCCCCAGAGCGACCGCGATGAACATGCGATAATGCCGGCGCATGAGGGTGCGATTATAGCAGCCGGGTGCGATGCACATTGGCGCGGCGCGAGGAGTCGCTGCCGCGGCCGCCGGTGGCGGGCGCCCTTGGTATGATTTGGAAGAAGTGGCCGCCGTTTTCAAAGGCAAGCTGGTTGTCGCCGGCCTTGCCCTTCTCGTTCTCTCGGTCTTGTGTTCGCTCCTCGAAAGCGCGAGGGTAATACGGACGGTCGATATCTTCTACTCCGACCGATACGTGCCTGCTCATCATCTGCTTGCGCTGGGCGGAGCGCTGTGTCTTGGAGTCGGCCTGGCGG